>DATMBG010000042.1 GCA_035559535.1 Candidatus Limnocylindrales bacterium | reverse complement strand
CACCGCCGTGCGCCCCTACTGGCCCTTCACTCGCCACTCGCCACTCGCCACTCGCCTCAACCACCGGGTGGTAGTCCAGGAGGCTCTCGTACACCGAGCCGAGTTCCTCGACGTCGAGGGCAGCATAGTTGACCCGACGCGGCGGCGCGGAAGGCGACTCACGGTAATACGCGAGATGCCAGAACGCCTCGAGGAAATCGCGGTTGGCGATGGTGCAGGCGTCGAGATGGCAAGGCTCGAAGAGTTCGCCGTTGAGCGGCGGCGCACCCAAAAGCGCGGCGTAATTTTCGTCGCAGAGTACTTTCCACAGTACCCTGAGGCTGCACCAGATGTCGTCGTGCTCGGTGTAGGCGCTGCGCCTGTCGAGGAGCCGCCGCAGGCGCGCCACGCCGTAGTGCTCGCGGTACAGGGGCTCGGCACTGATCAGGCCACGATCCTCGGAGACCAACAGAAACAGGAGCCGGTACACGAGGCGCAGCAGTTGCTGGTAGAGTTCCTCCGGACTGAGCGGCCGTAGTCCACTACTCGCCACTCGCGATTCGCCACTCGCTCCTAGCGCCACACGCTGCCGAAGCTCGCTGTTCTCCGAGTGCGCGAGGAAGCCGTTCGCCAGGCGCTTGATGCATTCCTCGACGCCGTCGCGCAACCGCTCCCGCACCCGGCCGCCTTGCTCGAGGCCGCGCTGGTAGTACCGCTCCAGAAGGCAGTCCCGGGCGTCGGCCACTGACCGCGGTAGCCGCGAGCGGTGGAGGAGGCGAAAGAGGACGGAGAAGTCGAGGAAGCGCTGCTCCTCGAGAATCTGCGCGAGGTCGAACTCGACATAGGCCTGGCGGCGCACGTAGGTGCTGTCGCGCAGGAGGCGCAGGGTGAGGCCGTTGGTGACGATCCCCCAGAGCTGCTCGCTGCGGTTGAGGAACTCCTGCACCAGCGAGTGCGGCGCGAGCCGCGGCCGGCCCGTCGGGGCGACGCGGCCCAGCTCCTGCCGCGCGCCGACGATGTGTACTGGCGGAGCGTCCTCCATTTCTCCAGCGCGATGGGAGATGGCGAAGGTGAGGCCATCCACCTCGTAGGCGCGCGGGTTGTACCGGAGCTCGTAGCCCAGAAGACTCAGAAACGGGATCATCCAGGCGTCGCGGGTGACGGAAGTCGCGAGATCGTCAGCGGCAAGCCGTTCCAGCCGCCGCTGGAACACCTCCCACTCGGCGCGCGCGTCAGCGAAGACACTCGCAATCTCGTCGGTAAGGCTTCGCCCGCCATCGAGACCGAAGTCTTTGGGGTTCTGCCCCGGAAGATCACCGGCAAGAACCTGCTCCAGCGTGTCCGGCCCGAGCAGGCCACCTTCGATGCGAATACCCGGAAAGATGGTCATGGCTGCACCACCGGTTGCAGGACGAGGATTCCCAGGAGATCCGGGGGAAACTGGGGCTTCACCTCAAGCCCGCGCACGCGCAGCGACACCGCCTGGCGGATCCGCTTGTGGGCGTCGGTCAGCTCGGCAGCGCGCCGGGCCACGCGATCCCGGATCGCACTCTGGAGCGGATGGTCCGTCCCCCACTCGCCGTTCGCGGCTCGCCAGTCGCCGATCCCTTGCAGTGCTCGCTCCACCAGCTCCCGCTTTTCGGCAAGTGGAATGTTGGCATCGGGCTTGGTCTCGGCCAGTAGCTCGAGGGCGTCACCGGGTTCTAGCCATTCCGCGTCGGCCGGGTCTGCTCCCGAGAAAGCCAGCACCAACACTTCCTCCGATAAGAGAGGCCGCAGTTGAGGTTGTTCCACCAGGTAGCGCACCCGGAGCAGCAGGATCGTGGTCAGTAGGGGCGCACGGTCGTGTACCCCTGGCGCATGGTCGTGTACCCCTGGCGCACAGCCATGCGCCCCTACTGACCGGGTGCGTATGACTCCGCACCGAGACACGATTCTGTTCGCCGTTCGCCATTCGCTATGCGCCCCAACCAGTGCCTCCTCGAAGAGGAACCGCGCCAGGGTTGCGACGAATCGGTGGTTGCGGCCCAGGTATTCCGCCCCCTCCGGGGTCGGCGAGTCGAAGCTCACGAGCCAGGATTTCGGCGAGTGGCAAGCAGCGAGTAGGGCGTGGCGTGTGAGAACAAAACGAATCGGTTCGGGGACGGTGGCGAGCGCTTCTGCGGAAAGGGGCACACGCCACACCCCGGGGCGCTTGGTGTCTTTCTGGATGGCGAGGCCGATCCGCTGCGCCGCGGCGAGAACGAACTCGCGCACGGCCGCGGGATCGCCGAGGACGGCGTCGGTGGCTTCGAGCTCGCGCTGCACCTCCTCGGGCTTGAGCGCGCGCTGGGCGAAGCGCGTGCGATTGATCCGCTCGCGCTCGGCGTCCCGTTCCCAGCGCCGGTGGAATTTATCTACTTGCGGAACGCCGAGGTCGAGCGCGAGCTGCGTGCCCGTACGGCGGCGCTCGCGCAGAAACAGCGCTTGCAGCACCGCCTCCATCACGCTCTCGCCCTCCTCGGGCACCGGAACGTATGTACCCAGAGCGCGATGGATCTCGCGCGCTTTGTCGAGCAGGACTTCGATCACCACCCCGTCGACCGGGTTGTCCCGGCCGAAGAAGCGGATCGCTTTGACCTTTTTGGCCGGCTGGCCGTAGCGGTCCACGCGGCCTTCCCGCTGCTCGAGCCGGTTCGGGTTCCAGGGAAGGTCGTAATGGACCACCGCGGTGAACTTCTCCTGGAGGTTGACGCCCTCGGAGAGGCAGTCCGTGGCGACGAGCACCCTGGGCCGCTCGGGGTCGATCGCTTCGATCTTCGTCTGCCGCTCCTCGTCTCCCAGCCGGCCGGTGACGCACACCACCTGCACCTCGGAAGCCAGCGCCTCCCGCAGGTGCTTTTCCAGATACTCGGCGGTGGCCACGTAGCGGCACCACAGGATCGGGTGGAAACCCTGCTTCAAAAGGTCCCGGACGATCTCGATGGCACGTGCCAGCTTCGTGTCGCTCGCAGGCCCGTGCAGTCCCTCGGCCAAACGAGCCAGCTCCCGCAACCTGCGCCGCTCGGTATCTCCGACGACGTCAGCGGTCGCTTCGATCGGCGGCGTCGGCGCCTCGTCGTCCGTTCGCTCATCCGCGGACTCGAACACGAACGGCCGAAACTCGGCTTCTTCCTCCTCGCCGAGATGTCCGCCGGCGCGGTTGCCGATCGCGGCGGCCGCTGCGGCGGGGCTCGACATCACGCAACGAAGCAGAGCCAGGGCTCCCCAGTAGCGCACCCGACGTTGGCGCTCCTCCAGGGCCTCGCCGGTCCGCACGATCTCGGAGCAAAACGCGTAGGTACGCTCGAAGAGTTCGCGGTACGGATCGGGGAGTGCGTAGGTCTCGTCTGCTGTCTCCCGCTTCGGGAAACAGGTGGCCGCCTCCCAGGTTTGCTCGATGTCGCGGCGCGTGCGCTGCACGAAATGGCGAGCCAGCTCGATCCGCTGCTCTTCGGTGAGTTCCGTCAGATTCCAGCCCTCGAACTCCGGGCGCAGCAGGCCCAGGAGCGAGCGAAACGCCTCTTCAATCCCCGAGTGCGGCGTGGCCGTGAGGAGGATCAGATGGCGGTCTTCGTTCTTAGCCACTTCGCGCAGCAACGCGTGACGCTCCTGCTGGGCGCGGCCCTGAGCTGCCGCGGCACCGTGCACCTCGTCCACGATGAGGAGTTCAGGGCAGAACTGCAGGAACTGGTGCCGGTTGCGGTCGGTCTTGACGAAATCGAGGCTCGCCACCTGGACCGGGAAGTGCTCGTAGATACTTCTCCCTGCCGGGACCTGGCGTTCCAGGTGGTTCACGGTCCCGGACCGGATCACTACCGGCTCCAAGTCGAACTTCTGCGCCATTTCCGCCGCCCACTGCTCGCAGAGGTACGGCGGGCAGAGCACGCAGAACCGACGGATCTCGCCGCGATCGAGCAGCTCTCTCGCGATGAGCAACGCTTCGATGGTCTTGCCCACGCCCACGTCGTCGGCGATGAAGAGCCGCACCGGGTCGAGGCGCAGCGCCATGAGCAGCGGCACGAACTGGTAGGTCCGCGGGCGGATCGAAATGCGCCCCAGGGAGCGAAAGGGAGTGGCGCCCTCGCGGAGCACGAGCCGCGCCGCCTGCCACAGGAGATGCGCGCTCGCCGCGTCCGACACGTCCGCGGCCGTCGGCAGGGGGAACGACGCGGGTGTGACGCGCTCGAAGGGCAGGTCGTAGCCAACGAGATTTGCCAGGTGTTTGTGCACCCGGACCACGTCGTCGGTGGTGCCGGTAAGGGGCCGGAGCACGAACACGTCGTCCGTTTCTGCGGGCAGCAGCACCCACTCGCGGTTGCGACAGCGGACGATTGAGCCGGGGTTTAACATCGTGCACCTTCCGTGTCTATCATAGCAAAAAGCTGCCTCTTGATAGGAATTGATTCGCATACATCTCTCTTCCCTTGCTCGCTCGCTCCTCACTCGCCAACTCCCTCGCCTGCGTGAGTCGCTACGTCAGCGGAAAGACCCACCGCTGGCCACGTGATGTCGTGTCCAGCGTAGACCTGGCGTCGTCCTTGGAAAGCCCTCCCTTGAGGGAGGGATTGTCTTGCTCGATGACCACCAGTGCTTCCCGGCGTCGGGAGCCCCCGGCTCTCGCCGTGGGGTGGTTGACGAGCTGGCCGATGGTGGGGTGGCGGGTATTCTTCTGAAGGTGCAACCAGCACGCCTCAAACGAAACCCAGAAGATGTTTTCGGCCCGGCACTCGTCAGGGTCCTCGGGGTCGGCGCCCTCGTTGCGCTCGACTTCAAGCTTAGCGTGGTGGGCTTCGAAGGCGTCTGAGATGTACGTGAGCAAGAGCAGACCGAACACGACATGCTTGGACTCGGCGGCGTCCATGGAGCCCCGCAGGGCGTTCACCGCCGCCCAGAGCTGAGCCTCGAAGCCGAAGGGGCTGCGGTGCTGCTGGCCGGACTCTTCTTACCCGTTTTCCGTCGCGTCATTCTTGCTCCATCATCTTGGTGCTTGCAGGCAATCTGTGCGTAGGGCGTCTAACGGCACCGAGCTCTGCTGCAGCGAGCCGAGGGAGCAGCGGCTGAGCTCGGTGCCGCTAGCCCGCTTTCCTTCCCATCACAAGACGAAACGTTCGTACTCATCGTGACCACCAATCCAAAACCATGTCACCGCGTCACCTTCAAGAAGCCCAAAGCGCGATAATCACGTCCCTTACAGACCAAACATTCTCTTCGCGATTGATGCACTTGAAATGCAGGGAAGGATGAAATGGACTCTGTGCTCACAAACGATAGGCTTTCCTGGCGCTGCGCTTGATGGCTTCGCTGAGAGACTCATAGGCTGCCCAGAAAGATGGCAAAGTGGCCAACTTCATAACCGCTCATAGTCCATTGGTTGTGCGTGCCCTTGGGCAATTTCTTGCTTCGCACGACGGGCAACGGCCACTAACTGGGGTTGTGTTCGTTCAAACAAGCGATCCCACTCCAGTTCGTCCTGCAGGTCTGCAAGATACTCGCGCAGATGCTCGACCACCTGCTCTTGCACCGCTTCCGGCAAGGATTCCAGCATTTTTGTCACTGTCCTGATAGCTGCCGTAGACGCCATAGTTACACCTCTTTCAAATATGATATCTTACGTGAATTGTACTCACCCGTGTTGGATGAAGCAAGGCGGACTAACTATGGACTATACGGAATCCGCGTCTTTTCCCTTCTGAGACGTCTTATACAGATTCCATATAAGACGTCATAAAACGTCCTCAGGGTTGCATTTGCGGAAACCTTCTTGTCTAATAATAATTGAGCATAATTTATATCTTTTTATATCTTTGTCAAGTTGCATTTGCGGAAACTTTCTTGTATAATAATCCCAAAGGTATTCTCTTGCTATATGGCCTGATTTACCTTACTTGCTAAACAGTAGAGCACAAAAACCACCACTAAACAAGACTGAGGAAACCCCATGGAACCAAAACCCAAAAAGTTCCTCATCAGGTGCGTGATGCCCTGCGACTCAAACACTACTCCATCCGCACCGAAAACGCCTACGTGGACTGGATCCGACGCTATATTCTGTTCTATAACAAACGTCACCCCAATGAAATGGGTAGCACCGAAGTCGAAGCCTTCCTTACCCATCTGGCGGTGAAGGAAAACGTCGCCGCATCCACACAAAATCAAGCCCTCAGCGCCCTCCTGTTCCTTTACCGCGAGGTGCTGAAAAAGGACCTGGGCGTAATTTACGCCCTGCACGCTAAAAAACCGAAACGGTTGCCCACTATCCTGACCCAAGAGGAGGTGCGCCGGGTCCTCAACCACCTGTCCGGCACCCGCCTTCTGATGGCCTAACTCCTCTACGACTCCGGCCTGCGCCTGATGGAATGCCTAAGACTGCGGGTGAAGGACATTGACTTTGCCCAACGAGCCATCGTCGTTCGGGACGGCAAAGGTGACCAGGACCGGGTGACGCTGTTACCTGACAGCCTCATCCCCCCCTCCAGGAACACCTGCAGCGCGTGAAGCGCCTGCACGAGGAGGATCTGGCTAAAGGCTATGGCGCCGTCTACCTACCCTATGCCCTGGAGCGCAAGTACCCTCATGCCAACCGGGAATGGAGATGGCAATATGTCTTCCCCTCCAACTACCATCAAACGAGGACGTTTGACTTACTATCATGTAGACCCTCCTACGGGTATCGTACGCCGCCACCATCTGGATAAAAGCGGCCTGCAAAGGGCAATCCGCCAGGCGGCCCGCGATGCCCACATCACCAAGCCTGTCAGCCCCCGTACCTTCCGCCACTCCTTTGCCACCCACTTGCTTACAAATGGCTACGACATCCGCACCGTGTACGGGCGCACGGCCGTGCGCCCGTACTATATGTTAAATTCCAAGGAACCTATAAAACGATTAGCAAGGAAGGCGGAGCTGGCCCGAAGTTCATACACTCGTGTAGCCCAATGACGCTGAGCTTTATAACTGGCATCGAGGGAGAAGAGCTAGCAAAGAGAGCGGCACATCGGCAGGGTGCCACTAAAACTATTGATTAAGCTAAACGAAGTCGCAAGAGTGGGCACGCACTTCAAAGATCCGAGTAAGTCAGACGAAGTGAGTCTTTGAAAGCTGGGTATCTCGACCCAAAGGAAGAAGGAGTCCGTGCATGCCTGACGTAAAAGGATTCGTGGGGTGGCTCCGCTTCGCTCCCTACCCCACGAATCCTGGGTTGAGCTAAGCCGGTGTTTGGAATTTGAACGGAATCCTTTAAGGGGACTCAGAGAGCATTTTAATTGAGATCTCTTGTACCGGGTTCATCGAGGAGGTGAATCCAATGGGCTGCGAATGGCCATGGCGCCTTTCTGGAGGACGTGGGTGTAAATCATGGTGGTCCTCACGTCCTTGTGGCCAAGGACTGTAGGGGCGCACGGCCGTGCACCCCTACAGTTCCATTTTGGTAGGGAAACCTTAACCCTTTGAGTTTAACCTAAGGGGTAAAAAGTTTAAACCAGCTCTTCTAATCGATATTCGGTCGTGATGGTAATGGCTTTGTACAGGGATCGGTAAACCGGACAATAATCCTTATGAAAATCATGCACCCGCTGGATGGTCTCCCGGGCACTGGCCGGTGCCTTAAGGTAATAAATCACATGAATACGCTTGATCACCAGTACTTTATTCTCGGTTTCGATTTCACCCCTGACTTCGGCTGTTAAACGTCCATTACTTGCCTCAATCTTGCGCGCTTCCAGCGCACCTCCAAAGGTACCGGTTAGTCATCCACCCGTTGCGGCAACAATATAATCCAGGGTGGTGGCATGGGGTTCTGAAACGTCGGGGCTGATACCATAATGTCTGGCCACTGCGCCGTGTACCCCGAAGCGTACAGGCTCCGATTCAGCAGGTAAATAGGCTAACCGTAAGGGACCTACCTTACGTTCAATCTTCACATGGGAAACATAAGTTACTTCTGCCATAAAGACTCCTTCTTTTATTTTTTTCTGAGCATTTCTAAAATAAGTAGAACAACCCCCACGGTGATGGCCGAATCGGCAACATTAAAGGCAGGCCAGTAGAATTTATCATACCAGTGAACCAGGATAAAATCGATCACGGCCCCCAACCGTATGCGGTCGATTAAATTTCCCAAGGTTCCGCCTATGAGGAGAGGTAGGGCAATCTGAACCAGTTTTCCTTCTTTGGAAGCGTATTTGAACGCCACGAAGAGCATCACAAGAGCTATAAACGAAATAGCCAGAAAGAAGTAATGGCTAAAAGAAAAACCGGCTAAAATCCCAAAGGCTGCCCCGGTATTTTTATAGTACACAATATCCAGAAAGTTTGGAATAACAGAGATGTTAGACCGGTACAAAACCAGGTTTTGGACAATAAGAAACTTCGTTATAATATCCAGCCCCACAACCAGGGCTATGATAAGCAGGGCAGCCAAATATCTGGGCATCTTGGGAGTGCAGGCGTCCTGCCTGTCCCTTTAGGGAAGTACAGGCTTTTGCCTGTCACCTTATAAATCCGATACAACCGCCGAGCACCGCTCACAAAGGGTGGGATGTTGCGGGTTCTTTCCTACATAGGGACTGTACTGCCAGCATCTTTCACACTTCTCCCCTTCAGCTTTTGTGATTTTGACCCGGAGCCCTTTAACATATTCACTGGTAAAAACATCCCCTGGGGGTTGAACCGTGGGCTCATAAAGTACGGTTGCCGAAACGATCGAGAGGGTACTCAGTTGCTTTTCATAAGCTTGAAGGAACCGATAAAGTTCCTCGGAGACGTATAGGTGCACGGCGGCATCCAAGGAGTGGCCAATCCATTTTTCTTTTCTGGCCTGTTCCAGGGCCTTAGAGATTTCACCCCGGATCTCCAGGAGTTTATCCCAATTGGTGGCCAGTTGTTCGTTCACATAGGTAGGATTAACCTCCGGGAGGGTTTGTAGATGGACACTTCCTCCTTCTCTTCGACCGAGTTCGGGGTCGATCTTGATAAGATGCTGCCAGACCTCTTCAGCCGTAAAGGAAAGGATGGGAGCCATCAATTTAACCATGGCCGTTAAAACTTCCCACAGGACCGTTTGAGCCGCCCGACGTTGGGGGGAGTTGGCCTTGGAGGTATAAAGTCGATCTTTCAAGATATCCAGATAAAGGGCACTCATATCCACTGCACAGAAATTATGAAAGGCATGGAAGAAAATATGAAACTCGAATTTTTCAAAGGCTTTTCGAACCCGCTCGATCAACTTTTGGAGCCTGTGGAGTGCCCACTTATCTAACTCTTCCAGTTGGGCATAGGGGATCATATCCCGGTTCGGATTAAAATCGTAGAGATTTCCCAGCAGGTACCGACAGGTATTCCGAATCCGGAAATAAGCGTCTGCCAGTCGCTTCAAGATTTCATCGGAAATGCGAATATCATCCCGATAATCCTCGGCAGATACCCATAAACGGAGAATCTCTGCGCCGTACTTGTTGATAACATCCTGTGGGGCAATGGTGTTACCCAGGGATTTGGACATCTTTCTTCCCTGACCGTCCACCACAAAACCATGGGTCAGGACCGATTTGTAAGGAGCGGCTCCCCGGGTTCCTACGGCCGCCAGCAGGGAACTATGAAACCATCCCCGGTGCTGATCGCTCCCCTCCAGATACATATCCGCCGGCCAGGCCAAATCCTCTCGAACGGCCAATACGGCTGCCTGACTGACCCCGGAATCAAACCATACGTCCAGAATATCGGTTTCTTTAACAAATTCCTTCCCCCCACAGCGAGGACAGGATGTTCCCTCGGGGAGAAGATCTTCCTCGGAAGCCGTAAAGTAAATATCCGCTCCATGGATAGCTACCTTGTCTGCAACAAAGTCTATGATCTTTTTGTCCAGAAGTAGATAATTACAGGCTTTACAATAGAAGGCTACAATAGGAACTCCCCAGGCCCGCTGCCGGGAAATACACCAGTCAGGCCGATGGGCAATCATGTTGGAAATCCTTTCCTCTCCCCAAGAAGGAATCCAGGTTACCTTCTGGATCCACACAAGGCATTTCTGGCGTAAATTGTCTACTTCCATGGAAATAAACCACTGGGGAGTAGAACGGAAGATTACCGGGTTTTTACACCGCCAGCAATGGGGATACGAATGCGTCAGTTTCTCCTCGGCCAGTAAAGATCCATTTTCCCGCATTTTCTGAATAATGGCCGAATTGGCTTTAAAAACATTCATCCCGGCAAAGAACGGAACATCCGAGGTAAACCGTCCCTGACTATCGACCGGCGTATAAATCTCTAATCCATATTTTACGCCGCTTTCGTAATCTTCTTGCCCATGACCCGGGGCCGTATGAACACAACCGGTTCCTTGATCCAGAGTCACATAATCGGCCAGGATTAATTTGGATTCTCGATCTATAAAGGGATGTTTAGCAACCAATCCTTCCACTACTTTCCCGGGGAAAGTTCCAAGAACCGTGAAATCCTTGATTCCGGCCTTCTTCAGCGTTTCTTCCAACAATTCTTTGACTACAATATAAACCTCTCCGTTTACCTGCACGGCCGTGTAAGTGTACTCCGGATGAAACGCAATGGCCAGGTTAGCCGGTAAAGTCCAGGGCGTCGTCGTCCAGATAAGGATGTAGGTCTTTTTATCTTTTAGGACCGGAAGGATACGTTCCGGGTCCGATACCAATGGAAATTTTACATAAACCGAAGGAGACTCATGATCGTAATACTCCACTTCGGCCTCAGCAAGTGCAGTTTCACAATGGATACACCAGTAAACCGGCTTCAAGCCCTTGTAAACACTCCCTTTTTCTACAAACTTAGCAAGTTCCCGGATGGTATCGGCCTCGTACCTGTAATCCATGGTCGTATAGGGATGCTCCCAGTCACCCAGAACTCCCAGGCGCTTAAACTCATTTCGTTGGATATCGATAAATTTACGGGCATACTGCCGACAAAGTTTACGTATTTCATCTTTGCCCATCTGGCTTTTCTTATCACCCAGGGTCTTCTCAACTTGATGTTCGATAGGTAATCCGTGGCAATCCCATCCCGGAACGTACACAGCATTATAGCCCATCATGGAGTGAGATTTAACCACAAAATCCTTTAAGATCTTGTTAAGGGCAGTCCCAATATGAATATGTCCGTTGGCGTAAGGGGGCCCATCATGTAAAATATATTTGGTTTTATCGGCAAACTTCTGCCGGATTTGCTGGTAAAGTTTTTGTTCTTCCCAACCTTTAAGGATCTCAGGCTCCCGCTTCGGGAGATTGGCTTTCATGGGAAAATCGGTTTTAGGTAAATTTAAAGTGTTTTTATAATCCATTTTCTGAGTCTCCTAAATTCTTTTCTATTTAAATTCTGGTTTATATCCTTTATAAGATAAGGTCTGCTTCCTCATCTGTAAAGATAGATCCTCAAGTTTTATACCGAAGTCTTGACCAGAGTCCAGAAAATTGGAAGTTTCTGCTTGACCCGCAGGATCTGTGTATGTAAGATTTATTATAGCCTGGTGATAGGGTTTATCCAGGTTATTCATATCACATACCAAGATTTGGTTTGGACGTAAAACCTTTTCCCCCTCTCCGGCCCTCCCCGTGGACGGGGAGGGGGGCCAGGGGGGTGTTCAGAGAGAAAAAGTGACCCCTACTAAATTGTTACAGGTACTATCCAGGTTTTATCCGTGAATCTTTTCATAAAAAGAGGTAAATTTATGGAAAAAGATACGGTAACCCTCCTGGAGCTGAGACCCAGCTTCTGGGGGTTCAATATTTGGGCGAGTCTATCTACGAAATACATCCTGACCGAGGACTACCTGCTCATCAATAACGGACTGCTCAGTAAAGAATACAACCGAATTCCCCTCTATAAAGTTGCAGATATTACCGTTCGACAATCCTTGCTTCAAAGATTGTACGGACTTGGAGATATTATTGTTATAAGTTCAGATGTGACAGAACCCAGGCTAACGCTTAAATCTATTCCCGATGCACCGAAAGTAGCCGATATGATCTCGAAGCAAGTAGATCTTGCAAAACGAAAACGTCGTATCATCATCGAAGAAGAAGGAGGGCACTAACATATCCTTAAAAAGGGAGTGTAAGATTCCCTTTAAAGATTTCAGGAATCAAGAACCTAGAGAAAGAATATATTCTTTCCCACGTTCTTGCTTTTTCTTCCTACTATGTTTGGAATTGGTTTACCGGAATTAGTCTTGATTTTTATCATTGCTCTATTGGTGATAGGCCCTGAAAAGCTTCCAGAAGTGGCGAGGACGCTGGGGCGAACTCTGGGTGAATTTAAGCGGGTTGCAGAGGAAATGAAACAAACCATCACCGCCGAAATGCAAGAAGAAATCAATCGGCCTTACAGACCTCCTAAAAGAGAAGAGCCTCCTCCATTGCCTGCAGAACGCAACCCAGAAATTAAATCTCCGGAAGAAATTAAAAACAATGGGATGCCGGGCTCCTAAGATCCCCATGGAAGACCGGAACCTTCTTTACCAGGAAGAAGTTCCTCGCCTGGAATCCCGTCGCTTCTGTCAGGGAAAGATATCAGCCGGTTAAAAAAGCTAAAACACCTACCAAAGCCAGACTTGCCAGGATAATTAAGAATAGGTCCAGGGCATTTTTCCATCTCCAGTTAAAAGCAACACTCAGAATCGGCCGGCCCTGCACCCCATTACCCTCATAACATAAGTTTTCTTCATCATCGGATTGTAAAACCGATTCCTCCTTTTTGAGGAAGAGGGTCCTCCTTTGCCGAATAGGTTTTAACTCAGAAGGTTTTTCTGCTGCGATAAACTTTGAAAGGTACAGATTAAAGTTATCCATGATTTTGGCCTCCATTGTTTTAAAGTTCTATTAAACTAGAACAATTAAGGGAAACAAAATTAAAAGACGGGATCAGACTTTTATCCAGATTAACCGGCTTCTTCCCCTTTGATTCCGACCACGACCCTCCAGGTATGAAAGAACATCAGTTGTTGATCCCGCATAAAGGGATCCATCCCGGTTGATCCTGAACTCTGGATTTCCCGTGAGAGTTCCTCTAAAATCACCTGACGGGTTTCTGGCTCCGGATCTGTCAGGTCTAACCAGCGCTGGACATTCACTTCGATCCTGCGGGATTCGGCATAGATCCCGGTTAATCCGGCTTCCCGTAGCAGGTTGTTCAGCTCGGTTGCCGTCAAGGCCCGGGTATGGGAAGGATCTCTTAACCGTTCCAGACGATTGTAATTTGCGGCCTGTACGTCATTTTCAGGGGATACCAGGTCAATAACGCCTACTTTTCCATGGGGGCGACAGACCCGAACCATCTCATCGATCTGAATTCGGGGATTCACAAAGTGGTGCAGGGCAAAACGACAGACGACCCTGTCAAAGGTATTATCCGGGAAGGGTAAGGTTTCTGCGAGGCCTCTCAGAAAGAAAATGTTTTTTAAGTTAGCCTGCCGGGAAGAATGTTTTCCCTGCGCCAGCATCGCAGGGGTTGTATCAAGGGCCACAACCTGTTCTACGTAGGGTGCCATAGCACGGCTGAGATGACCTGTTCCGGCTGCAACATCCAGTACCCGGAAATTGCTTTGTAAAGTCAGGGGAGCAATCATCCATTGTAGATATTCCGGGTTTGCAAGGGTGAGACCTTTTTCCTCGAAACGACTTGCCTGTTTGCTAAACGCCTCCTGGATCAATTGATGGGGATTCATAAGATCAGCGTCCCTTTCCGTAGGTATCCGACCGGTACAAGAGTGACAAACGATCCCGGCTAAAAATAGGAACCGGAATCGGGTCGGATATAGGTCAGGGTGTGATGGGTTAATAATTTACCGTCTTTGTTTAAACACTCGGCAACTCCATAAACCAGGCGTCTACCCAGTTTCAGGATTTTGGCCGTACAAAAAAAATCTTCCTGTCTGGCTGCGTGGAGAAAGGCCGTTTTCATTTCAACCGTTACCAGCCCGGGGGTTCTTCCAAGTTGGGTCATAATGGCCAGCCACATGGCCACATCGGCTGCCGCCATGAATACCGGTCCACTTAGGATTTTATCCGGGCGCTCGAAAATATCCTGAAAAGGCACCTGAACGGTACATAGACCCTCTCCGATCTCATGGATTTTGAATCCATAAATTTTTGCAAAGGGGGTTTCCAGCAAGAGTTGCTCCAGTTCCTGTTTTGTTACGGTCGGGGTCATCGCTTTCGCTTTACCTCCTTTAAAGTTTCCTCTGAGATCCATTAACCATTCAACTCATGACGGGTCTGGATCCGGAGTATACGCGGGAATATGGAAGTTCGAGGCGATGGGCGCTCCTGTTGTCCAATAATTACGGCTACGGAACCTATGATAATGGCGGCCGCCAGAAGTATTCTTAACCCAATAGCCTCCTCGGCAAGCCATCAGCCAAGAAAAATGGCAACCATGGGATTAACCTAGGCATAGGTGGGTACAGCCGCTACAGAAGTTTTCTTGAGTAACCAGATATAAGCCACATAGGTTATAAGAGAACCGAATACAATGAGATATAAAAGTGAAAGCAGGGAACGCGCAGAAAGTGTGGTAAGATGGATACGAGAACCTTCTCCCAGGAGGAGTCCCAGGGTGGTCATGAGTATACCTCCTACAAGCATTTCCATCCCTGCTGTCTGGAAAGGAACCGGCTGGAGAATAGCATGGCGGGAGAAGATGGAACCCTCCGCCCATGAAATGGCAGCGGCAATCAAAACAACCGCTCCCATGGGATCTATGTTTTTACCCTCTTCGGTAAGGATTCCGGGACCTATCAAAAGGGCGACTCCGATAAACCCGGCGATAAGTCCGATCAGGACCCGTAGATTTGGTCGTGTCCCCCCGGTCGGAAGGCATCGATCAAAATCATCCACATGGGCATGGTGGATAAAAGTAGGGGCGTAAGGCCTTACGCCCTTACAAGAACCGGTAGGGACAAATTGTTCGGCCCAGGCTACTCCACCGGTACCAAAGGCCGGAAGTAAGATTCCAATAATGGTAGCGTTCCCCCAATGTTTGCGGGTAGGTTTAGAAGCACTCTGAAAACGGGCCCAGTTGTAAAGAATGGACCCTGCAATCAAGAATCGTATACCTATCATGAGAAAAGGTGGGATCGCTTCAATGGCAAAACGCATGGCCAGATAGGTCGATCCCCAAACCACATAAATCAGGGCAAATGCCATAAAGAGAAGAGCTTTTTGGGATTTCCCTCCAACAGAAGAGGAACTTACGTTTAAACGCTTTACGCCTGCATGATGAGTCTTTCGCCTATCCTTCTTCATAGCCTTGAGTTAGATTAACTTTTCAAAACTTTGTAGGGGCGTAAGGCCTTACGCCCCTACGAAGAAAAACCACCCGGTTGTTGCGAGGTTATATAGTTCTAATGTTCTAAAAAACTAGAACAAGCTGGAAAAAGAAAACAACCCTTAGAAACTAAAGGAAGGTCTGGTAATCCAGACCCCTTTTCCAGAGGGGTCACATAGAAACGGGATATCCTACCCGGGTTGGCTTCCAGAGTCCGGTTGTTGACTTTCAATCCCTTTCTGCTTCCTCTGCCGGATTTCCTCAATAGCCTCTTTCAGCATCTGGATTCCTCCCTGGTCTAACACCCGGTCATATACGATCAATTTTACCTGGGGAGGTAATTGAGCTTTAACTTTCTCAAAGCAGGCCTGGGAAGTTAAAACGGTATCTACCTGTTGAATTTTCTCCTTAAATAAAGCCAGATCGGTCATAGGAAAAGGAATCGGAATGACGTTGGTAAGTCCCGAGTTAAGGATGGATCCCTCCATGTTTTTAACTCCACGCCAGCTAATACACACAATTCCAAGCCGGGTTTTCTCCGGTAAACTGGACAACTCCATGAGCGTTTTAATATGAGGACCCGCCATAATTCCGATAACCTCAAAGGGGGCATTTTTCAAGAGCTCCTTGATTTCATGCAAATGAAAGAAGGTCGTCACCGCGAGATCTATATCCTTCGAAGGATAATATCCAGTGTTGATTTGCCGCTCTACCTCATCTACCAGAAAGGTCTTAATTTCAATCCCAACCTCCTTCTCCAGTTGCTCTTTGTAGAATTTCAAATCCGCCTGGTTACACTCGATGAAATGAACTTCGAGGGGACGAGGTTTCTTCCTGGCTTCCATCTGGGCTCTACTGAAAGCGGCCAGAGCAAACTCTTCTGGGCTAATCCCTTTCGCCTTTGCCTTGGCAATTGCCTCCTCCAAAATTTCCAGGAGCTCGGACATGTTTTTCTCCTCCGTTCGGGCCTTCTGCTCGGCTACAAAGCACCCCTTACCATGTAAGCAATAAAGAAACTTTTCCTTTTCCAACTCTTTATAAACGGTAAAGACGGTATTCTGATTTATCCTTAGAAAGCCGGCCAGCTGTCGAACCGTCGGAAGCCGTTCATGGGGCTGCAGTTTACCAGTCTTGATCAAGAATTTGATCTGCTCGGCAAGCTGTGCCTTGATCGAGAAGCCGCTATTTTTATCAATGGAAAGTTGCATGGCCAAAAATTCCCCAATCTGGAATTTGAACTTAAAGTGTTATAGAACACTATAACAATAATAGCTTCAAAGAAAATTTCCGTCAAGGAAAAAAATAGAATTTAATGAAAGAAACTTCCCCCTGCTTCAACTACCGGCTCTCAGGGAACTGAGTATTCCTTCTTGAATCGCTATTTAGCCTCTATACTCCGTGTTCTTATAGGGGCGTAAGGCTCCGTGTTCTTGTAGGGGCGTAAGGCCTTACGCCCCTACAAGAACTTTGCTTTATGTTCCTGGTAGAAGGCTTTCATGACCCGATTAGCTTCAAGGGTGACCTTCAGGGCTTCAAGAAATTCCTGAATCCTTTTCCCTGGGAGAACCGCCAGGATTTTATCTTCTTGAATTTCGGTAAAGGTTCGCATACCCATACAACCCAGGGAGAGGGTAGATCGTCCTTGTTCAAATGCAATGGGTAAAGCTGCACAGGCCGGTCGTCCAAAGGTAGCAGAGGGGGAAATTGAGGTCCAACGGACATTTCCGGCAGCCTCGCCGCATAGCATGGCCTGGCGTGGCGTCAACCACATTAAGATTAAATCGGGTTCCAGGGGGAAATCCTTCAAAGGTCCGTAGACAATTCCACTCTTTTTCTTCTTGATGGAAGGAAGTTTTTCAGCTTCTTCCGGGGATAAATAGCCGGCATTGCACATCTTCTGAACAAATCCTTTAAGTTCCTCTTGAATCGCTTCGGGCATATCAAATCCCATGACCTTTGAACCCACCGGGCAGTTAAAATGCTTTTCTGCCGGAGCATAGAAGATGGCGGACTCCGCTTTTCGCCAGAAGCTACAGGCAGAAGGTGTATCCCGGTCAAATACAGGTATTCCATCCGGTAGGGTTTCGACAAACGAAAGGCCTATGGGAGGAATGTCCAGTTCCAGATGAGAAGAAATTTCTTCGGCTATTTCGCGATACTTCATCTTTATCCTCCTATCTCTTTATTCCATCAGGCACCCTAAGCGTTCCATTTCTTGTAGGGGCGTAAGGCCTTACGCCCCTACTCTTTCCCCTCACCCCCGGTCCCGCTTCCACAAGGGGAGCAAGGAGCCGGCAAGTCTCCAGATCAACTCTCCACTCCCCTCTCCGCCCCCACCCCTTCCCCCCGTCCACGGGGGAAGAGGGGGGAGGGGTCTGGGGTGAAGGAGAATAACCCAAAATTAGCTTTACAAATTGTAGGGGCATAAGGCCTTATGCCCCTACTCTTAGTTTGATGTCTATGGGGTACCCTCCGGGGTCCTCAAAAGGAGTTTATTAAAAAGATATTTCTGCCGGTAGATTGTCAAGGTGCTATAAAAACTTTTCGGTCATAATTTTTATCTAGGGGATAAAGAGAAAGGTTAAAGAACGTAGGGGCGTAAGGCCTTACGCCCCTACTTTATCTAAATGCCAATATTATAAATCTGCAAGGTCGCAGACCTTTGCATCAAGTTGGGGATTTAAGAACGTAGGGGCGTAAGGCCTTACGCCCCTACTCCTTCAGCCTTCAGCAGGTAGAGAAGCCCTCTCTTAGTCTTCACTCCTTATCTGTTCAAGAAGTTCTTTACAGGCTTCGGCTACCTTTTCTACCGTCAGATATCGCATACACTCCATCTGGTAGGCACAACTTTTCTTTTCACAGGGTCGGCAGGAGACGGATTCATAGACCACCCGATGGAAAGGCGAAGGGTAGGTCCAGTTTGCTTCATTTGTCGGTCCCAGAATGGTTAGCGTGGGGGTTCCTCTGGCTACCGCGATATGTCGGGGAGCCGATTCATTTCCGATATGAAGCCGGCTTTTATCCAACAGAGCAGCCAGTTGAAGAAGGTCGGTAGGACAGGCCAGGATATGGGGACGATGGCATTTTTTGAGGATCGATACCACTTCTTCTTTTTCTCCGGGTCCCCAGAGAAAGATGATTTTAGCTCCACAGGTATCTGAAAGCCAGTCGGCTAATTGGGCATATTTCTCCGGTATCCATTTCCGATGTTGCCTTCGGCTTGTAGGACTGATAGTGATGACCAAGTCAGGCTTAGAGATGCCCTGAGCGGCGAGAAATTCCTCGATATAAGCCCTGGCTTCTTCGGGTACTTCCAGATAGGGCGGAGTGAGATCTCCTTCCAGGCCGATGGCCTTTAACAAGGCGAGCTTATCCAGAGTGGCATAGCCTTTGCCGGCCTGAATTTTGGGTGTAATATTGTAAAAAAAAGCCCTGAGAGGATGGTAGCTGGCCACCCGATATTTTGCTCCGCTGAGAAGCGTAAGCCAGCCACTTCGGGGATTTCTGAAGAAATCAAGGACCAAATCGTATTGCTGACGGCGAATCTGACGGATCAGTTCAAGTTCTTCCCGCCAGGAACCGTAGCGATTTCTTATAATCACCTCATCCAGATGAGGGTTATTCCTGACCAGAGGAGCGGAAGCTCTTTCCGTCAGAAAAGCTATATGGCTATGGGGATAGTAGGTCCGCAAGACCCTCAAAGCGGGGGTAGTGAGAAGGACATCTCCTACCTGACGAAGTTGAATAACGAGTATTTTATGGGCTTCCAACATTTTAGAAATTTTCGTCCTTATCTTACCAGCCTGACCTTTAAAGCCTCCCGATAAACCGCCTCGGTTTCCTCTACCAGGCGATGGATATTAAATCTACGTTCGGCGGTTTTACGGGCTTCTTGGGCTAAACTGCGGGCTTTTTCCGGATTTTTTAACAGAAAACCGATGGCCTCGGCCAGGGCTTCTGAATTTTTAGGAGGTACCAGCACTCCATTCACGCCGTTATCGATAACCTCTGGAATAATTCCAACCTGGGTAGCTACGATTGGCTTTCCCGATGCCATCAACTCTAAAACTACCCGACAATTGGCCTCTGATCCAATAGAAGTTACAATACCTATATCCAATGCCGCCATGACCTTCTCAATATCCGGATGAAACCCTGTCAGGATAAAATAAGGGGAAAGATGGAGTTGCCCGATGAGGTCTTTGAGTCGCACAATGTCTTCATCTTCTTCCTTAATCGCCAATAAAAATCGGACCGAAGGATCTATCTGAATAATCTTGGAAGCCGCTGCGATAAGATATTGATGCCCCTTGATGTATCCTACTCTTCCGATGATGCCGATAAGTTTGACGTTTTCCTCAAGGGTAAGTTCTTTTCTTTTCACCCTTCCATCTAAAAAAGGATGAAATCTTTGGAGATCTACACTCCCGTAGATGGTTTGAACCTGATGAGCAGAAAGAAAGAGATCCCGGCATAGATTCCTTCGAATGACTTCCCCAGAGGTAATCACCTTATCGGTCCATTTTCCATACAAGAATCGGTTTAAGGGGTTATTTCGGACCGGACGCATATCCCCCCGGGTTCGTACCAGGGCCGGTTTATTTTGAGCCAGTTTAGCAGCCAGGGCAACGAAGCAGTATCCTTCCGAGCGGTGGGCATTGATCACATCGAATCTTTCCTGATTCAGGAAGCGCAAAAATCCGCGGAATCCCTTGTAGAGCGTATAGGGATTAAAACCCCACAGGTCAAAGGAGGTAAGGATCGGGAAATTTTCTTCCTCCGCCCGGCGTATAACCGGACTATGGGGAAGGCCCAGGATGGTTACTTTATGTCCCCGGTCCCGAAGACCTTTGGATAAATTCAAGGCATAGGAAGCTTCTGCGTTCCACCAGCGGACATTGATGATCTGAAGAAGGTTCATTTTCTTAGGACTAAAGACAGGGAGGTGGAAGATAATTCATTGCCTTTCCAAGTCCTCCTGCTCCCGCGCCTTATCAATTTTCCCGAGTTCCCATGGTTTCGTGTCCCCATGCCCTTTGGGATTTTGGGAGAGTTCCCACATCTTGGCATATTTAATAAATACCTGAAAAGCGGACATTCCACTTATAATAAGGCCCCGGGTTCCCTCTAAGAAAGCTCTTTTAAGGAAATATTTCTTGAAAAAAGCAAAAAGCGCCCTCAAAAAAATGGTATGACCTCGAACGGGTTTTCGGATCTGTTCAGCGGCAATGGTGGTAAACTGGTTAATCTTGTTGACGTGATGAGCTAAATTATCGTAGGAAAAGTGGTAAAGGTCTCCCTTCAAGTAGCCGACCCTTCCCTTTAATACCACCTTTTCATGGATGCCCGGTCCTTCCCACCTGGCCAGGCTCTTCTTAAACAATCGCAGTTTATAGTCCGGGTACCAGCCGGCATATCGGATCCAGGTTCCCAGGTAAAAAACCCGCCTCGGGATATAATAACCGTCAAACTCATCGGTTTGTAAAGCCCTCTTTATTTCCTCTGCCAGTTCCGGAGAGACCCGCTCATCGGCATCCAGGTTTAAAATCCATTCATGGGATGCCTTTTCCAGGGCCAGGTTTTTTTGAACTACATAGCCCTGCCAGGGAATCTGATAGACTTTATCGGTATAACGTTTGCAAATCTCCAGGGTACGATCGGTACTGAAAGAATCGACAACAACGATTTCATCTGCCCACTTAACACTTTCCAGGGCGTCGGCGATCTTATTTTCCTCGTTATAGGTGATGAGGGTTACAGATAAAGCGGACATATACTTAATAAGTACGGGCGTACAGCCGTACGCCCGTACAAGTCAAGGAAGAATTTACCGTTGTAACGGTTACAGTGACTTTACCGTGTTCTTGTAGGGGCGTAAGGCCTTACGTCCCTACTTTTTTCTTAAAATTTCCAGGTAAAGAGCTTCTGTCCTTTCGACCATCTTATCCATGCCGTAGGCCTGGATTTTCTTGACGGCGGCCTGGCCCATGTGTTGTCTTTTCTTCCTATCCTTCAGCAAGGCAATAACTGCAGCGGCTAGCTCCCCCACGAGTTCTTTATGAAAACCTCCCTTTGCAGCTTCCCGATAAGGAATCAGGATTCCTTCAACTCCATGGGTAATAAGTTCCCGGACCCCACCTGTATCCAGGGCTATGACCGGTTTTCCCAGGGCCATGGCCTCCTTTACAGTGCCTGGAGAGCCTTCAGAGAAAGAGGTTGAGAGAAGGATATCCAGATCTGCCAGAATTTCAGGAATATCCGACCGGAATCCCAACAAATAAACGGTTTGATTTAAACCCAGGGTATTGATCTGGCTTTGAAGGGCTGATCGCAAGGGACCATCCCCCACCAGGATAACTTTGACTTCTGGAATCTGTTTCAAGATCTCGGGAACGGCCTGAATCAGCAAAGATTGACCTTTTTCGGGAGAGAGATATCCTATGACACCCACCAGTAAGGCATCTTCAGGAAGCTTGAGTTCCAGATGTAATCGGCCGGATAGGATCCGGGGATTAAACCTGACTAAATCGACCCCACTGGGGATTACAATGATTTTATCTTCCTCGATTCCACTTCTCAGAAGCTGACTTCGGACTTCATGGGAAACGGCTATAATTTTGTCGATACCCCATTGATACTTGAATCGGCTTAATCGGGAGCGAAGGGGAAATTGAACCCTGCGGGAGAGGATACAGACGGGAATTCGGGCAATTTTACCGGCCAGAGAACCCAAAGTTACCGCATGGGCCGTATGCATGTGGAGGATGTGAACCTGTTCTTGACGTAAAATTTGAGCCATCCGAAAGACGGCCTGAACATCCCATTCTCCCCTCATGGAAAGGGTAATGATTTTCAGATGGGGCTTTAAGGAAGGTTCTTCAAGAGCTTCAACTCTCCCGGCCAGGGCACTTCCAGGCGGGGTGATGAGAAAGTTGGTGTAACCTTTTCGGGCCAGACCCAGGGACAAATAAAACAATTGGACCTCTCCACCTCGCCATGAAACCTCTGTTGTTATGTGAGCGATATTCATCTCCGAAGTATGAAGGTCGGGGAGTAGGGGCGTACGGCCGTACGCCCCTATGTTAGATTTTTTCTCGCCTGACCCCCTGACTCCATAGGCGGGTTAAGAAGGTTAGCCGCAGTGGGGTGACCTTATGCAAGCTTTTCTTATAGGGATAACAGGTTTTTTCCCTATACTGTGCCCGCCTTTTTTAAGTAGGGGCGGAAGGCCTTCCGCCCCTACTCAAGCACCAGCATAAGACCAGAAGGAATTACTTTATTAACCCCAACACCCCCCTGGCCCCTCTCTCCCTCCCCGCAGGCGGGGAGGGAAGGGGGTGGAGTGGGGAAAGGGAAAACCGGCAGATCTCCAAGTAGGGGCGGAAGGCCTTCCGCCCCTACTTCCCACACCTCCCTACTCCCACACCCCACACTCCCCTACTCCATCTTCCTGTCTTTTTAAATACCCAGGAGACTTTCGGCAGCTCCTAAAACATCCTCTACCGTAATGGCTTTCATGCAGAGGAAATGACCCTGGGGACATTTCTTGCGTCCGTGCTCCCCACAGGGTCTGCAGGGAAGCGTTTTTTCAACCACAACGGCTTTTTTATGTAAAGGTGCGTAGCCTTGAGAGGGTACCGTAGAGCCAAAAATAGCGACGGTAGGAATCTTTCTTGCCGATGCAATATGCATCGGGCCGCTGTCGTTGGTGATAAAGAGATCGCATCGGTCGATGATTGCAGCCAAATCCGATAGCGTTGTCTGGCCGGCCAGATTGATCAGACAACGACGTTGATCCTCCGAGCTAAATCGACATTGAGAAGAAATTTTCTTGCAAAGGTCAAGGTCTTCCTTGCTTCCTAAAAGAAGGACGGTTCCCCGGTAATTTTCTATGAGTCGGGGAATTAATTCCGAGAATTTCTCCGGAATCCATCTTTTGGTCGGCCATATGGAACCCGGGCTGATTCCAATAAGAGGTTTTCTCTTTAAATCTACACCCGCCCTTTCCAGAAGTTGGGCGGCAGCCTCCTGATCCTCCTGGATTACAGGAAGGACCATCTCTGTGGAAAAAATCTTGGGAGTCAAGGTCAAAGGAGCCAAAAGAGAAAGATTACGTTCGATGTCATGCTTATAGGAGCGAAAAGGAACTCTATGGTGATACAAATACTGACCCAATCCGGTTTTGAATCCGATTCGTTTAGGAATTCCAGCCATCCATAAAAGCAAGGCGGTTCGTAAGGAGCGGTGGGGCGATAAGGCCAGGTTAAAATTGGACTTCCGGAGTTCTTTGACAACTCTAAAGAAAGCCTTGATTCCTTTATCGGAGTCCCGCTTGTCATAGATGAGAATTTCATCTACATCGGGATTATTTTTAAGTAAGGATTGGGAGGGGGGCCGAACAAGGACCGAGATGGTAGTATATGGGAAGAGTTGACGAAGAGCCTTTAGCAGGGGGGTTGTCAATAAAACATCCCCGATAAAGGCCGTCTGTACTACTAAAATCTTGTGAAACATGCTTGCAGGTAACCCCAGAAGATTTATCTACCGATGAAATCCGGTTTGATTCGCCAGGGTTAAAACTCGATTACTTCATAACCCAAGGACGCTTCTAACTTAACTCCCTTTCCAGATTATCTCTGAATTCTTTAATCCTCTGGAGACCTTTAGAAAAGGAATCTAAATCTCTGGCCACAATCCGTTCTGGCGGAGGCAGGATATTATTGAGATAACTTTGAAAAGTATGAAATTGGGGATCTTCTACAACCGTTTTAAGTAGAAGCCTTCGAAGGGGTTCATACTTAGGTCCATTCAGAATCGTTTCTATGGCCCGGCGTTTTTCTTCCTCAGAAGGAGGCTGTAGGGAAAGCGATGGGGCACGTTCAGATACCAGGGAAGAGTTATATTTACCGGCCTCTTCACCGGTATGGGGAGATTTATTGTCGGGAACGAGTTCTAAGGCAGAGAACCCTGGTTTGGGAATCGAGACAGATCCAGAAGCAGGGGCTTCTTTAACTTTCTTTTTTAAATCCTCCAGAATAGCTTCCTCACTACTTCCATTAGCCATGCGCCTGGCCAATATATTCTGCAAATCCCTCAGGCTGCTTTTAAAAGTCCTTAAGTCTTTCACTTCTTCCTGACGGTTGAGAAGTTCTTTACAAATTTGATTGAAAACATAATAGTTTCCATCCTCCACGGCAACTTGTTTTAAATAACTCTTGAACACGGGCTGATTGCCCAGAAAATAATCAATAAAAGCCGCTTTTTCTTTTTGGAGGACTTCCTGATGGGATTTACATCGCATCAATTCCAGAAAATGCCCTTCTTTATCCTCAAAGGGGAGGGAGTAAATATGTTGCAAAATCATGCTTAGCCCTCTGCGCAGGTTGTCAATCGAGTCAATTTCCACTTTACTTTCAGGATTTAACAACAGCAACAGACGTTGAATTCCCTGATACTCGTCCTTCTCAAAAAGGACTAAAAGGGCTCTTTGTACGTGAGCCATGGTTTTAAAAAACTGCATGATAATGCGTTTTCCTTTACCTTTATCTTCGGCAGAAATACCCATGATGTTAACTCCCTTTCCCGATAGTTAAACCTTTCTCCCTATAATCTTGATAATCTTGTCTCCCTATAGTCTTGAAACAGAATATAATAACGACCCGGATCTGTCAAGTAGAAAACAAAATGCCTCAGGGACAAGAAGGTTCTCAGGCCTTTCAAATTTTCTCCTTGACTTCTTGTTAATAACTCTATTTAATCTTATCTTAATTTAATTCCTTAGCTATAGGGTATAACCAAATATAAATCTTTTTCAGGAGAAATATAAAGGTTAACATGATCTTAGGTCAGATGTTGGAAGAAACTGCCGAAAGATTCCCGCATCACATAGCGATTAAATTCGGCAAGCAAAAAATAACCTTTAAGCAACTGGATGAAGCCGTCAATCGATTAAGCCAGGCTCTTCTTAAACGGGATGTACAGGAAGGGGACAAGGTTGGTATACTTCTTGAGAATAAGCCGGAATATATTATCAGCTATTTCGCCATTCTTAAAACCGGAGGAGTTGTCGTTCCTCTTAACACTTTTCTGACCGGCGTAGAGCTGGCCTATATTATGAATGATTGCCAGCTCAAGGCGATAATTACTTCTAAAAAATTTTTAGAAACCCTTCAACCCATACTACCTCAGGTGTTGTCATTAAAATACACAATCTTGATGGATGACGACTCGAAAGAATTTCTTTCGTTGAACAGGTTAATGGAAGCTGAACTCCCTGTATCTCCGGGAAAAAAGCTAAATCCTGAGAATCTGGCCGTTTTAATTTATACCTCTGGTACAACCGGTCATCCCAAGGGAGTTATGTTGTCCCATAAGAATCTGTATTCAAATATCGAGAGTTGCATCCGGGCATTTAAATTTTCCCATAGGGATAGGTTCCTGTTGTTTTTACCACTTTTTCATGCCTTTACCTTTACGGTTTGTGTTTTAGCCCCCATATATGGGGGAGCCAGAATCATCCTGTTGGAATCGGTAAAGTCCTTGGAGGAAATAAAAAAGAGCATCTTATGGGACCGTGTGACCATTTTTGTAGGGGTTCCGGCGG
Organism: Candidatus Limnocylindrales bacterium; assembly: GCA_035559535.1. Lineage (NCBI taxonomy): Bacteria > Bacillati > Chloroflexota > Candidatus Limnocylindria > Candidatus Limnocylindrales > Candidatus Limnocylindrales bacterium. The sequence goes on along the minus strand of DATMBG010000042.1, from coordinate 114,171 downwards.
TTTTCAATATTCTGGCCGAGAGAAAAGTACCCTGGATTGTTAAATATCTTCATGCCATTCGGGCTTTTATCTCGGGTTCGGCTCCACTCTCGGCGGCAACCATTGAAAAGATAGAGAAGAAATTCGGAGCTCCGTTGCTCGAAGGCTATGGTTTATCGGAGGCCTCTCCGGTTGTTTCGGTTAACCCGTTAGAAGGGGTCCGAAAGGTAGGTTCGGTAGGCCTGCCTATACCCCAGGTTCAGGTCAAGATAGTCGATGCAGAAGGAAATGATCTTCCGGTGGGACAGGAAGGAGAAATCGCCGTTAAAGGCCCCAATGTCATGCTTGGATATTACCGCTTACCTGAAGCAACTCAAAGTGTCCTTCGAGATGGCTGGTTATTAACGGGAGATATAGGAAAGCTTGATGAAGATGGGTATCTCTACATTCTAGATCGAAAGAAGGATATGCTGTTGGTACGAGGGATCAACGTATACCCCAGGGAGATCGAAGAGGTCCTGCTCTCCCATCCCCAGATAGTAGAATGTGCCGTGATCGGGGTAAAGGATGAACAGCGCGGAGAGGTACCCAAAGCCTTTATCGTCCTTAAAGAAGGTGCTGCCCTGACTGAACGAGAAATCCGACGATATTGTATGGAAAAACTGGCCAGATATAAGATACCTCGTTATATCGAGTTCAGAAAATCTCTACCCAAAACGCCTACAGGTAAAATTCTCAAAAGAGAACTCAGGTGAAAAGAGACAGAGCCTCCCCGAAGGGCTATGAAAGGTATGGGAGTGGGAAAGTGTGGGGGTATGGGGGTATGGGAGTATGGGAGTGTGGGAGAATAATTACTTATACTCCCATACTCCCATACCCCCATACCCCCATACCCCCATACCCTTCGGGGATAGAAACCTATGAATCTTCAAGATCCCTCTATGACTTTAGGGACCATGTTAGAGGAGATTGCTGCGGAACATCCCCGGCGAAAGGGTCTTATTTTTGAAGGAAAAAAGTTTACCTATCGGCTGATGAACCAGAGGGTCAACCAGATTGCCAATGGTTTAAATAAACTGGGGGTTCGATTCGGTCATAAGGTTGCGATTCTTCTTCCTAATTGTCCGGAGTTTATTTTCACCTATTTTGCAGTTTCTAAACTGGGTGGAATCAACGTACCTATCAACACTTTTTTATCTTCCGAAGAGGTCAAATTCATTTTGAATGACTGTGAGGTTTCCACCCTTGTAACCAGCCCCGAGTTATTTGAACTCGTTAAGCCGATCCGATCCGATCTGCCGAAATTAAAATCTATCCTTATGGTGGGCGGAAAAGATGGGGTGGAGGGAGCTATTCCCCTTGAACGCTTTGATAAAGAACCTCTGGAGCTTGAAGAAAAATTTGGGGTGAGAAAAGAAGATGTGGTTGTGATCCACTATACATCGGGTACCACAGGGAAACCCAAAGGGGCCATGCTTTCCCATAAAAACCTCTTGGCGGCTATTGATGCCAATATCGATGCCATCCGGATCAGTCATCGGGATCGTGTTTTGGTTTTTCTCCCCTTATTCCACGCTTACACGTTTATCAACTGTACACTGGCTACTTTCAGTCAAGGAGCTCGGGTTATCCTTTTAACCTCTGTAAAACCTTTCAAACGGGTTGTGAATACTATTTTGTTCTCCAGGGTTTCTGTTTTAGTAGGAATCCCTCCGGTTTACCACGCCCTGGTTACTGCAAAAGTTCCCAGGTTCTTCCATTGGATTAATCCCATTCGGGTTTGTATTTCAGGCGCTGCAGCCCTTCCTGCGGAGGTTCTAAAACAATTTGAAAAAAAATTTAAAATTCCCCTGTTGGAAGGTTACGGTTTATCTGAGGCCTCGGCCGGTGTTAGCGTCAATCCCCTCCATGGGAAGCGAAAACCTCTATCCGTAGGATTACCCATCAAGGGGGTCCAGATTAAGGTCATAGATGAAGATGGAAACAGTATCGAGACGCCCAACAAGGTAGGAGAGTTACTCGTTAAAGGGGATACGGTTATGGTGGGGTATTATAATCAACCTGAGGAAACAGCCAAGACCCTCCAGGAGGGATGGCTACATACCGGAGACCTGGTTAAGATCGACGAGGAGGGATACATCTACATCGTAGATCGTAAAAAAGACATGCTCATCGTTCGAGGGATGAACGTGTACCCCCGGGAAGTGGAAGAGGTTCTCTATACCCATCCCAAAGTGGCCGAATGCGCAGTTATTGGAGTTCCCGATAAACAGCGGGGGGAAGTCCCGAAGGCCTTTATTACCCTAAAGGAAGGGGTCACGGCGACCGAAAAAGAGTTCAGACGATTCTGCCATGAAAAGATCGCCATGTACAAAAACCCTAAATACTTCGAGTTCCGAACTTCCCTGCCAAAAACACCAACCGGTAAAATCTTGAAAAAAGCCCTTCGGGAAGAGGAACTCCAAAAAGCTCAAGATGCCCTGGCCAAAGAAGAAGTCGGAGAAGAGGAATTTTAGAAGAAAGGTCAGGAATCGGCATTCAGAATAACCCGGGATTTAGCAGATTCCTTTCCCTGCCGGCCTTTGATTCCAGACCCTTAACGCTGCTTTTCACATATCCAGAACTCTTTCACTGGCCCTATGGAAATAATCTCCCAAAAAGGATTAAAATCTTCCTTTTCCAAAACTTTAAATCCCGCCCTATTTAGCCCGTTATAAATAACTTCATCGGGATAATACCGTTCCTCGCAAAGTTCTGTGGCCTTCTCGAACAAAGGTCCTTTATCCTTACGACGAAATATGGTGGAAAGACTCTGAGCCCGGAAGCTTTTCTCATCGAAGGTATTCTCAAGGATGAGGGTAAATTCTTCATGATGGAATACCGAAGTCCCCTGCCACAATTTTTCAAAGCAATTTTTATTGTTAACATCGAAAATAAACAGACCCCCGGGATTGAGATTTCTGGCAACTGCATCAAAGGTTTGTTGGAGATCTTCCGGAGTCAGGAGATGATTGAGGCTATCGTAAAAAGAGGTTACAAGGTCAACCTTTTCTGTGAGGCTAAAGGAACGCATATCCTGGCAGAAGAAGGGGATGGAGAGCCCGGCCTTTTTGGCCTTTGCCCTGGCTTTTTCCAGCATACCTTCTGAAAGGTCGATTCCGATTACCTCCACGCCCATTTTCGCCATGGCGATAGCCATGGTTCCGGTCCCGCAAGCCAGGTCTACCATTTTCTGTATGGGGCGATGGGTTCTTTCCAGGACCTGTTGGAGCTTAGGGAAAATCAGCATACTAAAGGAAGCTCCCATGAGTTTTTCCCATTGATCATAAATCTGGGATAAGTATCGATAGGAGTTCACGGCCTTGTAAAGGCCAATGGCGAATAGCGAATTGCAAGTAGGCATCGCTATTCGCCGTTTGCCATCTTTTTGTTAATCCGGGTTTAAAATAGACGTGAGAATCTCATCGGCTTGTCGGATGGACCGGACGGCTTCATCGGGCCTGTTTCGATCCAGGAGTTGTAAGGCTTCCCTCAAGTTACTTTGGGCCTGCTGAACCTGAGGAGCTACAGCCGGGACCTGGTGTTGGAGTAAATTTAATTCGGCCAGTGCGGATTGAATTTGTTGACCCGCCACTGCGATATTTCCGCTTCTGGAATTGGTACTTGCCTGAAAAAGGCTCCCTCGTATGGGACTTAATAAAAATCCGAAATCTACCGGAATTCCTGGAACCGGCTGCAGGATCTGCGGGATCACCGGCTGAATTGGAACCAACGCAGGTCCAGAAGGTATAACGGGTTGAAGAGGTGGCGAAGAGGGACTCGCAGGAATCACCGGCTGAAGTCGAGTAACGGACGGGGTCTGAGGTATAACGGGTTGAAGAGGTGGCGAAGAGGGATTCGCAGGAATCACCGGCTGAAGTTGAACGGCAGACGGCCTGGAAGGGGTAATGGGTCGAAGGGGTTGAGAAGAGGGATTCACAGGAATCAACGGTTGAAGGGTTACAGAGGAAGGATTTGGAGGAATAACCGGTGATACACGTTGTCCGTTCGTCTGGGCCGAACTCATCTGGGCCCATACTTCCGAAATCTCAGGGGGCACCCACTCCATCCACATAAAGATACCCATCCCAAGTAAGGGAATTATTTTTTTCATCGTAGGATTCTCCTCCTTTGTAAATAAATTTTTAACAGCTCCCCTCCTTTTAAGGTATTTATTACGATACCTCCTGTCAAGGTGATCCTGACCAAGGACCCCCGGGACCTCATGGGAATAGGTTTTTAAGAATGAAAAGGGATAAACCCTCACTGCTCACTATAAGGAAAAGGACTTTTACGTACCTTCCTCTCTACGAGATAAAATTAATGACTATCTAGGATAAATAACCCATGACACGGGAGAATCTTTTGATATATTTATATTTTGAGTTATCCTTTGAGGAACTTGATAAGGATTCTGGAATTTTTGTAAAACCCATTTGTATTTAAAATAAGAATAAGTTTGAAACCTGCTCCTACCTGAGGGCCAGAGAAGGACCCCAGGAAAGTAGAGGGATAGAACAGTTGACGGTTAAAGGCATTGTAAAGTGGAGCGAGATCTCGAATTATTCAATTCTCTAAAAGATGAGTGGTGGAACCCGGAAGGTCCCATGGGGGGACTACACCGGATGAATCCGGCTCGATCCACCTATTTTCTCCATGTATTGAAACGGCATTCCTGCCGAAAAGTACTCGAGTTAGGATGTGGGGGTGGGATTCTTTCTTCAGCTCTGGAAGTTGAAGGAATCGAACTCTATGCCCTAGATCGACTTCCCAGTGCCCTTCAGGCTGCCCGACCCCATCTCACCAAAACCTGCTTGGTCTGTAGTAAGGCCGAAAACCTTCCTTTCCCCTCCGGGGTTTTTGATGCCATTGTTAGCTCTGATTTTCTGGAGCATGTAGAAGATTTGGATCGGGTGATTGCAGAAAGTAGCCGGGTTTTAAAACCCGAAGGACTTTTCTTATACGATACAATCAATAAGACCTTGAAATCTCTGCTGGTTCTAAAATTTATCGGTGAATATCTTTGTGGTTTTATTCCCAAAGGGACCCATCAATTTAAAAAACTGGTTCCGCTCCCCAGATTAATAAAGTTGATGGCAGCCCAGGGCATCCAGAATATGGAAACCCACGGTCTTGTTCCGAATATGAGCCTGTGGCGGGGATTATTTCGCCGGGATGATGTTCAGTTTAAGCTTTCCCGGGAGGACTTATCCATGTTGTATATCGGATATGGGGTAAAAACCTAAAGAGGAAGGATAACCGACATTGAGCAGTTGCTGAATAATCAGAGAAAGGAATTATACTTTCCCTCTCTTACTAGAACATGGTAAAGTTAACTTTTAACAACCCGTCTGCCCTTATCCCTACATCCCTCTCCTGTCTCACCTTCCTTCCACCCGTGGTGAGTTACGTCGAACCACAGGTGGAAGGGAAGCACACACGCCGGTCTGGTACAATCTAAACACGATTGTTACTCCTGGTGTTTCGACTGCCTGCCGTAATGCGTTGACAGGTAGGGAAATTGGCGAAAACAACTTAAAAACTGGATTCTGGCGAATTTTACAGGATCTTTAAAAGAAACAAATTGCCAATTGATTCGTTTCTATGTTGAAGGCAATAAAAGCAAGGACTAAATAAACTCAAAGTTAATTTTCACCAGACCCCGGTCTTTGGACACTTGGCAGGCCGGATATAGTAAATCTCTTCAGTCTAAGGAATACTCAAGGTTGGGATAAATAACCGGGTTATTTTCATCCTCTATCTTTTATTCGGGTTATATCGGCTCCCAATCTGGAGAGTTTTTCTTCGATTCGTTCGTATCCTCGATCTAAGTGATAAACTCGAGAGATAAGGGTTTCCCCTTCGGCAGCGAGTCCAGCCAAGACCAGAGAAGCACTGGCCCTGAGATCGGTGGCCATGACCGGAGCACCGCTCAGCTTTGGAACTCCGAGTACCACGGCAGTATTCCCTGTGATTTGAATCTGTGCCCCCATACGAAGCAATTCCAGGACATGCATGAACCGATTTTCAAAAATGGTTTCGGTAATTACGCTGGAACCCTTAGCGAGGCACATAAGGGCCATGATTTGAGCCTGCATATCCGTAGGAAATCCCGGATAGGGCTGAGTTTTAACATTAACAGCTTTAATTTCACCGTCCCGCTTTACCCTCAGGGAGGTTGGACTGGGCTGGTCAATGGAAACCCCGGCTTCTTGAAGCTTGGCAATAACAGCCGAGAGGTCTTCAGGACGGCAATTTTTAATCTCAATATCTCCATTGGTAATGGCAGCGGCCACTAAAAACGTTCCTGTTTCGATACGATCTGGCATGATGGTATGATCCAAACGGGTAAGATGGGATACACCTTCTATTTCAAGGGTTTGGGTACCGGCTCCCCAAATGTGAGCCCCCATTTTATTTAAAGCCTCTGCCAGGTCTACTACCTCGGGCTCTCTGGCTGCGTTTTGAATTACGGTTCGACCCTTTGCCAGAGTTGCGGCCATCATGATATTTTCTGTTCCGGTAACCGTCGGAAGGTCTAAATAGATATCGGTACCCTTTAATCGACCGGCTTTAGCCTCTATATAACCGTGTTGTAAGGTAATTTCTGCACCGAGTTGTTTTAACCCCTCGAGGTGTAGATTAATAGGACGGGCTCCAATGGCACATCCTCCCGGTAAAGAAACCCGAGCTCTTCCGAATCTGGCCAGCAAAGGTCCCAGTACCAAAACCGAAGCCCGCATGGTTCGTACCAAATCATAAGGGGCTTCAAAGTTATTTACGGAATCTGTAACCACGTAAAGTAAGGGCAAGGGGGGTCTTCTCTCCGGGTCGCGAGGATCTCCTGAAGGGATCTGGGTCTCCGAACCGACCTCGGCCTCCCGATAGATGATCTGGGCTCCCAGGTGTTTTAACAGATAAGTGAAGGTATCGATATCTCGCAGCCGGGGGATATTTCTTATACAACTTTCTCCTTCGGCCAGTAACGTCGCGGCCAGAATGGGTAATGCTGAATTTTTCGCCCCACTGGGTTCTACAACACCTTTTAAAGATTTACCCCCCCGGATCAGAATTTTATCCATAAGGTTGTCCGTTGGCTGTTGTCTGGGATAAAATGGATAATCCACTCCCCGACAGAAGACAACGGACTCTACGTTAATAGAGACTTAGGTCTTTGGTAAAAATGACATCGGTCAGCTCCATTTTCAAAATCCGATCTAATCGAAAAGTACTCATTTTACCCCGTAGATGGCAATAAGCTCTCAAATAACAGTGCTTACCCAACTGTAAGAGGAAATAGGGATCGACCAAACGGGAAGTACTCTGACCTGGAGAAATATATTCCAAGAGCAGGGCCCGATGATTCAGCATAGCCGTTTCTAGCTTTTCCGCGAGATCTGAAGAATACAGGTGGGCTACCATATCCCTGATTTTGGGAAACCGATAGGGAAGGCCGTGGAATCGGAGGACTCCTTGAAACGTATCATCTCCCGTGTCCATAACATCGTCTAATAAAATCCAGAGAAGGTCCCGGGTAGCCAGGGCATCTCCAAGTCCACGGTGGACATTTGAATAACCCAGCTTAAACCGATACCTCAGCTCATCCAGATTGTGATGGCGATAATGGGGGTAGAGTTTTCTGGAAAGATACAGCGTATCGATGACAAGATTTTTGAGGGGTTTCAGCTCCAGTTCCTGCAAAGCTGCAATGAAAAAACTGAGATCTACCGGCACATTATGGGCAACCAAAACCGCGTCGGGATCGATAAAATCCAGAAATTTGGGTAAGACTTCCCCAAGAACAGGGGCCTTTCGAACCACAGCGTCTGTAATACCATTAAATTTGGAAGCTTCTTGAGGAATGGGGCGGAGCGGATTTACCAGTTGACTGAACTGATCCACCGTCTTCATACCAATGGTTTTAACCGCCCCGATCTCACAGATCTTATCTCCTTGTAAGGGATAAAGACCTGTGGTCTCAAAGTCAAATATAACGAAGGTTATATCCTCGAGCTTTTCGTGACTTTTAGAATAATTCGTGGATCTCATTTTTCCCCTTTCATGGTCGGGCATCGTCCACCTTACGAGCCACAACAACCCGATCTATACCGGCATAGTCTTTTACGACTTCCTGCAAAGTTAACCCAGGTGTACGCTCTATCATCTGCAGGATGGCCTCTTTCTGACCAAATCCCATTTCTAGAATCAGATACCCCGGTGTAAAAAGATGTCCTGCCGAGGTAGAAAAGAGTCGACGATAGTAGGATAATCCGTCTTTTCCTCCCAACAAAGCTATCTTCGGTTCATACTGACCCACCTCCGGGGCTAATCTGGCATAATCTTTTTCTGAGATATAGGGAGGGTTACAGAGAATTCCGTTAAATTTCACCTTGTCGGAAGAACCGGTCCCTTCCCGATACGGGGATCGTATCCCAAGCCCTTCGACCTGAATTGAGTCGGGTTTTTCGAAGGGTTGTAAGAGATCTCCCTTCAGAAAGATAATCTGATCAGGATTTTCTAAAAGGTTCTTTGCATTATATCGGGCAACCTCCAGGGCTTTCTCAGAAATATCAGAGGCGTAGATCACACAATTTTTCAATTCCTTTGCGAGGGCAATAGCAATATTACCACTTCCGGTCCCTATATCGGCCAGGGTAAGGGGGCCGGACAAGGGATCTGCCGTCTGAGCCGGCTGCTTAAAAAGCCTCAAAGCTGTTTCCACAAGTAATTCGGTTTCAGGACGTGGAATTAAAACATCCGGAGTGACTTTGAAGGTCATAGACCAAAATTCCTGTTTACCGGTGATGTATTGAGTGGGCTCTCTCCGGATCCGACGTTGAATATTTTCTTTAAATGCGGCTAATTCCCTGGAATTCAAAGGCTTATCATAGTGGATATAAAGAGAGATACGCTCAACCCCTAAGGTATAAGCTAATAAAAGCTCGGCAGTTAAGCGAGGGCTTTGAATACCTTTGCTCTGGAAGTAATGGGTGGTCCATTGAATAAGTTCTAGAATTGTCCACTGCTTTTTCGTTTTTTCATCTGCCATTTCCTACGTATCCTACCTTTCTCATCTGCTTCCTTAAAGATTATCTTATTTAAATTACCACCAAAAAGCAAGGAAAACCCATCCAACTCCAGGTAACTTTTTTGTCTATCTCCTCCTTATTACTCCCAGTTAAACTCAGAGGATAATTCTTCCAATGTCCGGGGGGTCTTGCGGGATTTAGCCTTTTCTTCCTTAGCACGCTGTTTTTTTACAATCCGCATTCCAATGATCTCGGCCAGAACCCGATCTGGAATTTCCGGTTTTTTCTCTTTCTTGAGTTTCAGGGCTTCCTGACCGACTTCACAGATAGAAAGATAAGGACAGTACTCATGTCCCCAATGATCCAGAGGAAGATGGGCATCCATGGGAAGTTTCCCCTCAATGATTAAATCCGGCAGCATCGCTTTGACCTGGGTCAAAAGAGGAAGTAACCGACTCTCATCATATCCCACATTAAACAGGTGATAGTCCAGAGTATCCCGGTTTTCATAATAAATAATCCCTCCCCGGATCGGAATCGATTTATAATAGCGGGTAAGTCCCCAAATATAAATCAGACATTGCAGGACGTGTTCTTCTTTGGGCTGTCCGGCTTCCTTAATCCTGTCAAATTCGGCAGAACTGGTTGTTTTAATTTCCACCACATAAAATCCACTCTGTTCCACATCTAAATCCGGTGAAATGTAAATAAGTGCGTCGCATTGACCTTTAATGCGGTATTCTTCATCGATAAAGGGTAACTCTTTGGCAACGGTTATCTTAGAGAAATATCTGGCGATTCGAAGGTGACCCGAAGTGCCGGCCTCTAAAATCCGTTTGACCCGGGTATCGATCTCTTCCTTAGGCATTTTCAACAATTCCATTGCCACATAAAGTACACACCCCTTGGCCAGGGAGGAGGGACGAATATAACCGATCTTCTCTTCTTCATCTTCTTTTGGGGAAAGGGTTTCTTCGATAACTTTACTCATAATAGCGGCGGGTCCAGTCATTTTCATAACCTCTTCTCCTTTTTTAGGAAGTGGGTTCAGGAAAATTCAAGGCACTAAAAAGATTTGAGGATATATTAGGCGAAATCCGGTCAAACTGGCAAGAAAAAAGTGTCAAACCGGCAGGAAAAAATTTATGGTAAACCCCAAATCGGTTAAGGGTTTATCTTCATAAGTATCTCCATCAATAAAGATTCATGCTCCTTTTCTTCCCTCGCTATTTTCCGTAAGGCCTTTCCCAACTCTTCCTCTTCATCCAGGATCTGGTTAGCCAGCTCAATGTACCGGGCCTCTAACATCTGCTTATCTCTGAGATCCCAGGCCAGTTTATCCCGCAAAAAACCACCTCTTATCACAACTGCCGGCGCAGCAGGTAAAGATCCACCCCTCTCTTTAATTTTTTCTTCCAGAAATTTCGTGTGGATGAGATCTTCTTCTACGATTTTTTCTGCCTTTTTGCGGAGAAAATCATATCGGATCTCCCGGGTATGCTCCTTCAATTGTGCAATCATGCGCTGTTCTTCTAAATAGGTTTCCACAAACCTATCTAAGATCTCTTTCGAATCCAAGTAAGCCATAAACGATACAGTTCCTCCCCCAGGGCGAACGGGATACAGCTTTATGAAACCCTTCAACCTGGAATTGATAGAGGATGTTTTCCCTAAAGGTTTTTTCCCTCCTTAAGATGAGCAGATTTATTGGTCCCTCCTGCTGGGGATTCAGGGCCGGGATTTTGCTTTCAGTTTATCAAAGGATTCCCTTCCTTTCAAGAAAAATCTCAGGCTTTATCCAGAACCAGAATTTATGAAATCCCTAGCATCCTCCCCTTCTGGGGTAATATAATATAATAGCGCTTTGGCATCTTAAAAAAGGAGGATAACATGGAATATCGATTACCCCAGACGATGTTAGAAAAGTTACTAGGAATAGCCCTTTCCAGAGGTGGAAACTTTGCGGAAATCTACATAGAACACACTGTGTTGAATACCATTGCTTTAGAAGAGGATAAGATTAAGGAAGACAGCAGTGGGGTCATCCAGGGGGTAGGAATTCGGGTGATATCCGGAGAGAAAACAGGATATGCCTATTCCGACGATTTTTCCTACGAGAATCTGGAAAAAGCGGCCAAAACGGCTGCCCTCATTGCCGATTCGCCGAAGCGGGATATAGGACCTGTGAATATTTCAAAAATTCAGCATGAAGGCCCTTCCTATTACCTGGTGAAGATTCCCCCGGATGGGGTCGAGGTGAAAAAGAAATCGGATCTTCTCTGGCGTGCCAACACCACTGCAAAGGCCTATGATCCACGTATTATTCAGGTCATGGCCAGCTTTGTAGATATCACCAAAGACCTTATCATTGTCAACTCCAACGGGCTCTGGGCCGAGGATAAACAAACCATCTGTCGCCTGAATGTAACGGCTCTGGCTGAAGATAAGGGGATTCGGCAGCGGGGTTATTATGGTGGAGGGGGTCTGGTTGGATTTGATTTTTATACCACGTTTACCCCGGAAACCATTGCACGGGAAGCAGCCCGCCAGGCGATCGTGCAACTGACTGCTGCAGAGGCACCGGCTGGAATTCAAACGGTTGTCCTAAATCACGGATGGAGTGGAGTTCTCTTACATGAGGCGGTTGGACACGGATTGGAGGGGGATTTCATCAGAAAGAAAACCTCGTTTTATACCGGTAAAATCGGTCAAAAAGTGGCCTCTGAACTCTGCACGGTGGTGGACGATGCAACTCTGGCCGGAAAACGCGGGAGCATCCATATCGACGATGAGGGTATACCCGGACAAAGAAAGGTACTTATCGAAAAAGGTATTTTAAAAGATTATATGTACGACAGGTTAAATGCTGGCTTGATGAAACATCCATTAACCGGGAATGGACGTCGTGAATCCTTCCGCCATATCCCCATGCCTCGCATGACCAATACCTTTATGCTGGCCGGAGAAGAGGATCCGGAAGATATCATTCGATCCGTTCAGAAGGGGTTTTATGCCAAAACCCTGGGAGGAGGCCAGGTAGATATTACCTCGGGAAACTTTGTCTTTCAAGTAAGCGAAGGGTATCTCATTGAAGGAGGTCATATTACCAGACCGGTTCGAGGGGCTACCCTCATCGGAAACGGCCCGGATGTTCTGACCCGAGTCACCAGGGTAGGGAATGATTTGGAGTTTGATACCGGCATCGGTACCTGTGGAAAAAACGGTCAGTCAAAACCCGTGGGAGTGGGATTGCCTACGGTGAAGATCTCAGAAATGACCGTAGGAGGAACGGCCATGTAGCCATGGACCCTGGGCAGTGAATCTGGGTGGAAAAGTAGAAAGCTACCCCATGGTCTGCAGCCTAAAGTTTCTGTATGGATTATAAACATCTGGCAGAGGATCTGGTAGCCCAGGCCCAAAAGCTGGGAGCTACAGAGTCTGAAGTATATCTACACTATCGAGACAGATTTGAGGTAAACATCCATCAGGGAGACATAGAAACCCTGACACGGGCAGCCTCCAAGGGGTTGGGTCTTCGTCTTTTTGTGGAAGGTCGATTGGGATTTGGCTATACTTCCGATTTCTCATCGGATGCTCTGGAAAATCTCGTTAAAAAGACCCTCGCTCTGGCCCGGGAGAGTACCCCCGATAAGTACCATGGACTCCCCCAAGAGAAGGTTACAGAACTCCCTGAATTAAATCTCTTTGACCCACATCTAGCAGAGGTGGAGGACGAAACCAAAATCCAAATGGCCCGGGATATGGAAAAAGCTGCCTTTGCTTACGATACCCGGATTAACAATACCGAAGAAAGCAGGTACCGGGATCATATCGGTACCGTTATAATAGCCAATTCTCGAGGATTCTTGAGCAGTTATACGACCACCTCTGTGGAATTAAGCTGTACCACCGTCGCCGAGGAACAGGGACGTAAACAGGTGGGTTGGTGGTGGTCCCATAAGCGGTTTTTTAAGGATCTGGCCGGCCCGGAGTCCATAGGAAGAAAAGCCGCACATCGGACTGTACGCATGCTCAATGCCCGAAAAGTAAAAACCCAAAAAGTTCCCGTGGTCTTCGATCCCCAAGCCGGTGCCTCTTTCTGGCAGGCTATTTTTGGTGCCCTGAATGGGGATGCCGTGTATAAAAGAGCCTCCTTTTTAGCCGGAAAACTGGGCCATAAGGTGGCTTCGGATTTGGTCACTTTAATCGATGACGGAACTTTACCGGGGGGATTGGGATCCCGACCTTTTGATGGAGAAGGGGTCCCCACACGGAGAAAAATCGTCCTGGAAAAGGGAACCCTGAAAACGTATTTCTATGATACCTACACAGCTCGTAAAGTAGGGGCTTCTCCAACAGGAAATGCCGTACGAGATTATTCCAGTACCCCGACCATTGGACCGACCAACTTCTTCCTTCAGACCGGCCCCCATACGCCGGAAGAAATCATCGCCAGTGTAAAAAATGGACTCTACCTTGTCTGGATGATGGGTATGGGTGCGAACATGGTAACCGGGGATTACTCTCGCGGCGCCTATGGAATCTGGATTGAAAACGGAGAGTTAGCCTACCCTGTCCATGAGATTACCGTAGCCGGAAATATGGAAGAAATGATGAAAAATATCACCATGGTCGGAAATGATCTGGAGTTTATGGGAGCTATTGCAAGTCCCACGTTTAAAGTTGCTGAAATGACCATCAGTGGCAGGTGAAAAGCTGGCAGGCTGTGGGTGGAGGATCGTGGGGCTACCTGCGACTCTTAATCCTCCACCCACAGCCCAGGGTACGTACAGATGATACGGAAGTGGATCCACGCCCGGGAAATAGCCTGTTCTCAAAAAGATACAAATCGTAGGGTGTTACCCTTTGAGTGGGGTCTGGAATGGATCGATGGAAATGATTCCCTCCCATCGCTTTCCCCTAGAGAGTATCTCCGTGCTTACGCTGCAAAAATCTTGAACCACAGTACCCCTTTTTATACCCCTCCTCCGGTTAAGGAATACATCCTCCATGGGAACGAGCTTACTTTTCCCAGCCCCATTCAAACTCCCCATCAGGTTAACAATACGGTCTATGCACGCTTTTTTCCCGTAAATTCCCAAGGTAAAGCCGTTATTGTTATCCCTCAGTGGAATGCAGATTCCGAAAGTCATGTGGGACTTTGCCGGTTACTGAATTACTTTGGATTGACGGCTTTACGACTTACGTTACCTTATCACGAAAAACGAAAACCTGCCCATCTCCAACGGGCCGACTACCTGGTAAGCCCTAATATCGGACGAACCATTCAAGCCTGCCGTCAGGCAGTCTTGGAAGTTCGATTAGCAGCAAATTGGCTGGAACAACAGGGTTATTCCTATCTTGGGGTTACAGGAACCAGTATCGGGTCCTGCATCGCTTTCCTCGCTTTTAGCCATGATACCCGACTTAGAGTTGGAGCTTTTAATCATGTATCCAGTTACTTTGCAGACGTGGTTTGGACGGGGATTACCACTCAACATGTTCGTAAAGGCCTGGAAGGGTACGTCTCTTTGCCGGAGCTGCGGACCTTTTGGTCTGTGATCAGCCCCTTACCCTTTGTTCATAAATTGCAAGGCCTCTCTAAAGCCGGTCTGTTGATTTCCGCCAGATACGATTTAACCTTTCTCCCTTACCTGGCTCAACAACTCTTCGAGGAATACCACCGACTGGGTATTCCCCATGACAAATTTTTTCTTCCCTGTGGCCATTATACCAGCGGCACTTTTCCCTTTAAGTATCTCGATGGATGGATCATCGCTCGTTATCTTAGAAAAAACCTCATTGCCTTGACAAAATGTTAAACTTTGACAGGCAGGGTTGACATTTTGACCAACCTTCTTCTCCAGAGCGATCCCCTGGAAATAGTTGATTTCTGGTTTTTCTAGAATCCTAAATAAAACAGCCCGGCTCTTTAGTAAATTCGAGACAGGTTGTAGGCTGGCCCGAATCAGACCCTCCATCCCCGACCTGGCCCTTGTGAATTCCCTTACCTGAAGGCTTGTTCCTGCTGGAGATCTATCCCCTCCGGGCCCTGGTTTAAAAGGGTGGCACAAGTTTTGATTATTTTTGCAGGAACAGAGACATCTTTGGATTCGGATCGGCTCATCGACCCTGGGTAAGTTGGCAGCTGGTGCTCAAGATGTGGAGAGAAATTTCTAAAAAAACTTGACATTTACGTAAACGTTAACTAAGCTGGAGTAACCTTGCCAAGTTTTCGTATTGGGAGAAGAAAATTTTGCTGAAAATTTGAGCACAAATAGATAGCTCCTGCATCATAAAAGTTCAGATTTAAATTTTATTTTTGCTTTTAAGTTAAAAATTAACCTATTAAGGAAATTTGCATCATCAGTTTCTCTGTAGGGAGGACTGATCGGATAGGCAAAGGAGCTTATGTTGTGATGAAAGATGAGTTAGCTGTTGGTTCTCCGGGTTCTACCACTCTACTCGACCAATATCTTAAGGAAATCAGTCATTATCCTCTTCTGAGTCGAGAAGAGGAAATTAATTTGAGTGAGCGAATTAAAAGGGGTGATCAAGTAGCTGCGAATCAACTCATTACTTCTAACTTACGGTTTGTAGTAAGTATTGCCAAAAAATATAGACATTTAGGATTACCTCTTTCAGACCTTATCAGCGAGGGGAACATGGGTCTCATTAAAGCGGTTAAAAGATTCGACCAAACCAAAGACGCCAGGTTCATTTCCTATGCTGTCTGGTGGATTAAGCAAGGTATCTTTAAAGCCCTCGCCGATCAATCTCAAATCGTTCGGGTTCCCATCAAGCGAGCCTGGTCTTTTTCGAAGATCCATGAAAAGTTAAACGCTTTAACCCAAGAGCTGGGTCGTGAACCCGATGATGAAGAAGTCGCGGAAGCCATGGGTATAGATCCCGAACTGGTTCGAGAGGCGGTTACCATGTTTCAGCCACACCTCTCTTTAAACTCCCCTTTAACAACCGATGAGGATAGCAGTTTCATAGATTTTATATCCGATGAAGACGGGCATCTTCCCGATAAAATGGTGGATGAAAGCATGACCCGGGAGTCTATCAACCATTCTTTATCCAAATTAGGGGAGCGAGAGGCTCAGGTGATCAAGCTTTACTTTGGATTAGAGGGTCAGGAACCGATGACATTAAGGGAAATCGGAAAAATGATGGGAATCTCCCGGGAACGGGTTCGACAGATTAAGGAAGCGGCCATCCAGCGACTTCGCAAGATGTATAAGGTCAAAGTTCCGGATCAGGTCAAAGAAAAAGTAGAAACCTGATCCTGTCTTTCGACAGGTATGAGAGGAAATACGTATCTTTCTCATCAGGTCTATGGAAAGAATCCTCGGGGGTTATGTAACTGGTAGTCGATCCCGGATAAGGTAATTCCTGCTACCAGGTCTGGGTTCGACGCCAGATCCTTCCTGTTCCTTTCTCTACTTCCTGTATTTCCCGCAAATAAAACTTTGCTTCTTCGCCCACCTTCCTATGGTTAAAAATTTATTGGCCCACAACCTCTTGAAAGGTTAAATTATAATTGACCTTTTTTCCATTAAAAATAAGATAAAATACTGACCCGAGGTTCAAGGGTATGGAGAACTAACCCTATGTTGATCCTGGGATAAGGGGCTTTCTGGAATAGGTTTTTTGAGCCTGACCCCTTCGACTTCCCTTCCCTGGAGGGGGAGGGGAGAGTGGGGATTCGGGCCATCCCCGTGTTCCCCTTTCCGCATTGGGAAGGGGATTAGGGGGTCTAGGTACCAGGATAAGAAGGTTAGCCCCGGCGGGGCAACCTGTGGATAGCCCCTGGCGTAAGTCAGGGGAGGCAGGATTCTATCCTCCTCTAAGTCCCAGCGAGGCGACCTGTTTAACAGGACACTACCGGGGAGCTTGAAAAAATTCTGAATTTCTGAATCTTCCGAATTTTCGCCGGAGGCTACCCACTGTTGGCCCCTGATGGGCTTTTCAGCTTAGCCTGGCACCTAGGGGGTTAAGGGGTTGGGTTATAAAAAATTTACCCCGGAAGGGGGATAAGGAAGGGAGTTCCCATTGAAAAATTTTCAATACCTGCGATCTAACAGGATTCAAGAGATTTTCTCCCTGCCGGATATGTCTCCCCGGCATGTGAAGGCTTTAGTCGGTGGAATGGATTTAGGATTACCCATGGGAAGAAAGGCTCTGAACTCCGATTACTTCCTTGATTTAACAAAGGTTTCTGAATTAAACTATATCCCATAGAATAAGTAAGAAAGATCAGGAGTGGTCCCTTTAGATAGGGACATGGATAGATCAGGTCATTATTCAAGAAAAATTGAGTACTTTAAATAAGGCCTCGGCCCAGGATATACCAGGATTATGGATGCGGTTCTGGCAGTAGCGGGTAGTCAGTGAGGTTGTGGGGTTATGGGGTTGTGGGGTTATGGGATGGGAACACTACCCCACCGCTCCCCTACCACACCATCCCACCAACAACCCTCAATCTTAGCAACATAGAACGCATATGGACAGTGAAAAATTAATTGAAATGTATCGTCAGATGTTACTCATCCGGCGGTTTGAAGAAAAAGCCGCAGAGATGTATATGATGGGTAAAATTGGTGGATTTTGCCATCTCTATATTGGTCAAGAAGCGGTAGCAGTGGGTGCTATTGCGGCCATTCGAAAGGATGATTATGTGATAGCTTCTTACCGGGAGCATGGACATGCTTTGGCGATAGGAACCGAACCTCGAAAGATCATGGCCGAGCTCTTTGGAAAGGCCACGGGAATTTCACGTGGAAAGGGTGGATCCATGCATCTTTTTGATGCGGAAAGAAACTTCCTGGGGGGACATGCCATCGTAGGAGGACATATTCCTCTGGCTACAGGCGTTGGCTTTGCTATCAACTACGAGGGGAAGGATCAGGTTGTGTTGTGCTTTTTTGGAGATGGAGCTGTAAATACAGGAGTTTTCCATGAATCTCTGAATTTAGCGTCTTTGTGGAAGCTTCCCGTCATTTACATCTGTGAAAATAACTTCTATGGAATGGGAACTGCAGTAACCCGTGCCATGGCCGGTCCGGAGATGTACTTGAAGGCCAAAGCCTACGATATTCCCGGCGAGCTTGTGGATGGAATGAACGTATTAGAGGTTTGGGAGAAGGTTGGTAAAGCCGTAGAACGGGCCCGACATGAAAAAATACCTACTTTTCTGGAAGTTAGAACCTACCGCTTCCGGGGACATTCCATGTCGGATCCTGCTCAATATCGAACAAAAGAGGAAGTTAACGAACAAAGGAAACGAGATCCTATTGTCACCTTTAAGCAGAAACTCATCGCGGAAGGGATTCTTTCCGAAGAGAAGTTTGAAGAAATGGAAAAAGAGATTAAAGCCATCGTGGAGGAAGCTGTAGAGTTTGCGGAAAAGAGTCCGGAACCACCTGAAGAATGGTTGTATGAGGATGTTTACGCCTAAAAGGCGAAAGGGACAAGGCGAAGGGTGAAAGGAAAAGTTTCCTTGACCTTTCGCCTTACGCCTGAGTATTTCCACATGCCGGTTATAACTTATCGAGAAGCACTCAACCAGGCTCTTCGAGAGGAAATGCGTCGAGATGAAAGGGTTTTTCTCATGGGAGAGGAGGTAGGTCTCTATCAAGGAGCCTATAAAGTCAGCCAGGGTTTACTAGAAGAATTTGGAGAAAAAAGGGTCATTGACACCCCTATCACCGAAGAGGCCTTTACCGGGGTAGGAGTCGGTGCAGCTATGGTAGGATTGAGACCAGTCATCGAAATGATGACCTTTAATTTCTCTATCGTGGCCATGGATCAGATTGTAAACAGTGCGGCTAAGATTCGATACATGTCGGGAGGACAGTTTAAGATCCCCATGGTGATCCGAGGCCCTGGAGGAGCTGCCCATTCACTGGCAGCCCAGCATTCCCACTCCCTGGAAACCTGGTTTTGTTATGTCCCGGGACTCAAAGTCGTTATGCCGGGTGTCCCTAAGGACGCCAAAGGCTTACTTAAAAGTGCCATCCGGGATGATAATCCCGTTATTTTTATCGAAGGGGAGTTGTTATACGGTACGAAAGGGGAAGTTCCTGAAGGAGAATACACCATTCCCCTTGGAAAAGCCGATATCAAAAGAAAAGGGAGCGATGTAACCATTATAGCTTATTCCAAAATGGTCCTCCTGGCTATGGAGGCGGCTGAAGAATTGGCTAAAGAGGGTATTGAGGTAGAAATTGTAGATCCCCGGACTTTGAGGCCCTTGGATGAAACCACAATTCTTAACTCGGTTCGTAAAACCAACCGGGCGGTGATTGTTGAAGAAGGTTGGGAATTTGGAGGATTTGGGGCTCAGATTGCGGAGATTATCTACCGTAAGGCTTTTGACTATATTGATGCTCCCATCGAGCGGGTAGCAGCGAGAAACGTTCCCATGCCCTATGCGAAGAATTTAGAAATGGCCACTATACCCAATAAAGCGAGGGTTATAGAAGCCGTCAAAAAGGTCTTATACTTTGACTAAAAGATATCTTGAGACTTGGGGCTTGAGGTCGGGGATCGGAGTCTTTACAAACCCCCAGCCTCCGGCCTCCGGTCTCTAGAAACATGGCAAGTAAAGTTACAATGCCTAAACTCAGCGATACGATGCAGGAAGGGGTGATTGTCAAGTGGCTGAAGAAAGAAGGGGACAAAGTTCAGAGCGGGGACGTCATCGCTGAGATCGAGACAGATAAAGCCAATCTAGAAATGGAAGCCTACGCCTCAGGGATTTTAAAAAAGATCCTTAAAAAGGAAGGGGAATCCGCTCCGGTGGGGGAGTTGATTGCAATTATTGCAGAACCCCATGAGGATATCTCCAGCTTACTTCCCGGAGGAGAAGGGCAGAAAGAAGCCGGAAAAGCTGAAAGTCCTACCCCGAGGAGAGGTGCTGGAGAAATTGAAAAACCTGCCGAGGTGGTAGAGACCAGGCAGGAGAAAAGAACACAAGTTAAAGAGGCCGAAGAATTTGAAGAGCCAGAAAAAATCAAAGAAGGGGAACGGGAGAAAAAACGCCACCTCGAAGTAATGAAGGGGGGAAGAGCGGACGAGATGGAAGCCGCTAAAAAACCTGAAGTTGGAAGTGCTGAAGAACTGACGGAAATGGAAGAAGAGCCAGAACATGTTAAAGCTTCCCCCATGGCTCGAAGAATGGCCAAGAACTTAGGACTCGATCTTTCTCAAATAAAGGGAAGTGGCCCCCTGGGTCGGGTGATCAAACGGGATATCGAGATGTTTATGGAAAGGGCCGAAAAAATACCTTCTTATGAGCCAGAACGTCCACCGCGATGGGTGCCTGGAAAAATAGAAGTTACCCCCGAAGTACCGGTTGCCCCTGCACCTGCGGAATTCGAAGAAAAAGAGTTGACTATGATGCGAAAAACCATCGCCAGACGAATGGCCGAAAGCAAAGGGCCTGTCCCCCATTTTTATATCACATCAGAAATCGATATGGGGAAGGCGATGGAATTTCGCAAATTAGTCAACGAGCTGGAAGAAGACCTTAAAATCAGCTTTAACGACCTGATTATTAAAGCCGTAGCCAAAGCCCTTATGAAATATCCCCAATTGAATGCTTCCTTTGCAGGCGATAAGATCAGAGTTTATAAAGGAATCCATATCGGTGTAGCGGTCGCTCTGGAAGATGGATTAATAACCCCGGTGATCCGAAATTGCGAGGTTAAAAGCCTGGGGCAAATTGCCCGAGAAGCCAAAGATCTGGCCGAAAAGGCTCGATCGAAAAAATTAAAACCCGAAGAATATACCGGTAGTACCTTTACCATCTCCAATCTGGGTATGTACGATGTGGAGAACTTTGCTGCAATTATTAACCCCCCGGAAGGGGCTATCTTGGCCGTCGGCTCGATCCAGGAAAAACCGGTGGTGGTGGAAGGCCAAATTCGAGTCGGCCATCGTATGAAAGTGACCCTATCCTGCGATCATCGGGTTACCGATGGCGCCACCGCCGCCAAGTTTTTACAGGAATTGAAGAAAATTCTGGAAAATCCCATGACGCTCGCCGTGTAAAAAACGGAAACCACCGGGTGATAGGCAGTGGGTAAAGGTCCACGAAACGTGTGGAAGTAGGGGAGGGGGAGGGGAGACTCTACCTCCCACACGCTCCTACTTCCATACTCCCATACTTTCCTGTTGGAACTGGCAGATTTACATGTACATACCGTCCATTCGGACGGAACTTCCACGCCTGAGGAGGTTGTAAAACGAGCCAAGTTGGCTAATTTGAAGGCCATCAGCATCACCGACCATGATACCGTAAGTGGTATTGATCCGGCCATGGCTGTTGCCAAGGAACTGGGAATCGAGGTAATACCCGGGGTAGAGCTGAGTGTTACCTATCAAGGTAAGGATATCCATATACTCGGATACTTTATCGATTATAAGGATCAGAAATTCCTGGACTATCTGGAACTTTTCAAAATCGGAAGGATCCGAAGGGTAGAAAAAATGATTGCCCAACTCAATCGGAAGGGTCTTCCGATTCGAATCGAATCGGTTCTGACAAAAGCAGGATCTGGAGTGGTTGGCCGACCGCATATCGCCGAGGTCCTGGTCGAGGAGGGTTATGTAACCTCCTATGAAGAAGCCTTTCAAAAATATCTCGGAGATCAGGGACCGATCTTTGCAGAAAAGTATCCCCTAAGTCCCGAAGAAGGAATAGCTTTGATTCAATCCATTGGAGGGGTCTCGGTATTGGCCCATCCCGGCTGCTATAACCAGGATGGAATAATTCCGGAATTGGCAAAAAAAGGACTGGATGGGATTGAAACGATCCCTCCTCAAAACTTCCCGGGAGATCCTCAACATTATGCCAGACTGGCCCAAAGATACCATCTCCTGGAAAGTGGAGGTTCCGATTATCACGGGGAGCGAGGTGGCGGTACCCCCATGGGTATGCGGGCGATCCCTTATAGTTTTGTTGAGAAACTCAGGCAAAGGGCAGGTGGGCGCTAAGCAAGGGATATTAAAAAGATAAGCGCCAAAGGGCAGAGGTTTATAACCTGTTGCTTACTACCCACTTTAAAAGAAATGGAAATCTCCCGTTTGTGTATTCCTTACACACCCTTTACCGGTAAGCTTGAAGAAAGTAAAGTGGCACTGGTCAGTACGGCCGGTGTGCATTTGAAAGACCAGCCTCCTTTTATTTTAGATGGAGATACAAGTTTTCGTATAATTCCAGGAAATGTAGAAAGCCGAGATCTCAGGATCACCCACGGACACTACGACCATTCCGATGCAGATAAGGATATTAACTGCGTTTTCCCTATAGATCGCCTGAGAGAACTGGCCCAGGAAAAATTTATCGGTGCGGTTTCTGAAATTCATATCAGCATGGGCTATACCCAGGCTTTTAGAGAGGTCCGTGAGAAAACCATTCCAGAAATTGTCAAGCAGATCCAGAATAGCCGGGCCGATATTACCCTGATGACGGGCGGGTGACCTTTATGCCATCGCGCAGTTGTGTCGATTCAGCGGGCTTTGGAAATGATGGCCATTCCATCGGTTTTAATCACAACGGATAAAGAGCAGACACATATGGGAAGGCCTTCCAGGGCCCTTAGTCCCAAGGGATTTAAAATAGGGCACTCGGTCGGTAAACCCGGACAGAAGGAACTTCACAAGAAGGTTATTAAAGATGCCCTGAATTTGTTGATAAACCCTATTGAACCGGGTAAAATTGCCGAACGCGAGTACCCGGAATACTACGAATCCTAAGCGGTAAACAGTCAGCAATGAACAATAAACAAAAACTGTTAATCGCTGATTGTTACTTATGGATTATCAACCGGTGACGGTTGACCTACTAAAGGTTGAGAAAGTATGGAAATAAGTCCACCTAAAGCAAGGAAGCATCCACCCTGGCTCAAGGTTCGGATGCCTCAAGGTGAAAATTTCTTTGAGCTTAAAAAGCTGGTTCGAGACCACAAGCTCCACACGGTTTGTGAGAGTGCCAGCTGTCCCAATATTGGGGAATGTTGGAATCGGAGAACTGCTACCTTTATGCTTCTGGGGAATATTTGCACCCGGAGTTGCGGTTTTTGTGATGTACCGACCGGTCGACCGCTGGGAGTAGACTGGGACGAACCCCGGCGGGTCGCCGAGGCAATTCGTAAACTTGGACTGAAGCATGTGGTGATAACCTCGGTTAATCGGGATGAACTGAAGGATGGAGGTTCTTCTATCTGGGCCGAGACCATTCGCCGGGTTCGACAGGCAAACCCGACCTGCACCCTTGAGGTTTTGATACCTGATTTTAAAGGCTCTGAAGAAGCTTTGATGACCGTTTTAGCGGCCAGGCCGGATATCTTAGCTCATAACGTCGAGACGGTTCCTCGATTATATCGTAAAGTTCGGCCTCAGGCGAACTATCAACAGAGCCTGGAGGTGTTAAGAAGGGCCAAAACCCAGGGGTTTGTAACCAAAACTGGAATTATGCTGGGCCTCGGAGAAACCATCGAAGAAGTTTATGCGGTGATGTCAGATTTACGTGGGGTGCAGTGTGACATTTTAACCTTAGGTCAATACCTCCAACCCTCCCAACAACATCTCCCGGTTGTTCGATACTACCACCCGGATGAGTTCAAAATGCTAAAAGCTCGAGGGGAAGAGATGGGATTCCGGCATGTGGAATCCGGTCCTCTTGTTAGAAGCTCCTATCATGCCGATGAGCAGGTCAACCAACACCGGGAGTTGTTGGACATTAAAATCCCATGATGAAAATCTACACACGAACCGGAGATAAAGGGGAAACAGGTTTATTCGGTGGGGAACGTGTTCTGAAAGATTCCCCCTATGTGGAAGCCTACGGAACCGTAGATGAGCTTAATTCGGTTTTGGGACTGGCCGTATCCTTTATAACCGATACCCAAATTCGAAATATCCTGGAGAACATTCAATCGGAACTATTTAAGGTAGGTGCGGATCTGGCAACTCCCTTTAACCAACCAAAGCTGGAAGCTCGAAAACCCATACCCCGTATTGTACCGGAACAGATAACCCGATTAGAAGAATGGATCGATCAATGCGAAGCGGAACTGGTTCCCTTGACCCGCTTTATCTTACCGGGTGGGACTCCCGGCGCGGCCTACCTCCATTTTGCCAGAACGGTCTCCCGCCGGGCGGAGCGTCGCGTGGTGACCCTGGCACAGAACCACGACATCAATAAGGAAATCATTAAGTATCTAAACCGACTTTCAGATTTGCTTTTCGTCCTGGCTCGCCTGGTTAACCAACGAGCCGGTCAACCGGAAACGATCTGGGAACCCTAAGGGAATAAGAGTGTGGAGGTGGGGGGGTATGGAAGTGTGAGAGCATGGGAGCATAGGAGTAGGGAGGGAGGGGGTATGGAGGTAAATTCTCACATACTTCCACGCCTCCACACTTCCATACTCCTCCACCCCCACACTCCCATACCCCCATATCCCCCACCTCCACACTCCTATACCTCTTTCTGATGAATACATACATTCCTGTCCTCATTCTGGCTCTCTTTTCCGCGCTTATTGCCGGAGGACTTCTGTTATTGACCTCAATCTTAGGACCCAAAAGACTCACCAAGGCCAAACTGGAACCCTTTGAAAGTGGGGTTCAACCCCTTCAAACCTCGGTGGTCCGGATCCCTGTTAAATTCTACATTGTAGCCATACTTTTTATCCTTTTCGATATTGAGATCATTTTCCTTTTTCCCTGGGCAACGGTGTTTCGTGAACTGGGTGTATTTGGTTTTGTCGAGATGATCGTCTTTCTCCTCATGTTAGTGGCCGGACTCGTTTATGCCTGGAAGAAAGGAGCTCTGGAGTGGGAGTAAATACGGAGTATGGAAGTATGGAAGTTTCGGATTTTTGGATTTGATAACGACATACAAGAAGTAAATACGGAGTATGGGAGTGTGGAAGTATGGAAGTAGGGGGGGAAGGAAAGAATCTTATCTTCTCTGGCTCTTCCGTTCTTCAGGTCAAAGATGGATTTTAAGTGTATCCAGTTCGAAATAGAACCTCCTGTAGCCCGAATTGTCTTGAATCGACCACCCCTTCATATTCTGGATTTAATGACCCTGGAGGAGCTTCATAGCGCGTTGGATCTGGCTCGGGGAAACCCTCAACTTAAGGTTTTGATTTTAACCGGAAGTGGAAATAAAGCCTTTTCGGCAGGAGTGGATATCAAGGACCACCTCCCCGACAAAGTTGAGGCCATGATCCAGAAGGTTCATAGGGTGGTAGAGACACTTAGTCAGGTGGAGGCCGTTACGTTGGCCGTTGTGAACGGAATGGCCCTGGGAGGTGGTTGTGAGTTGGTGGCCTGTTGTGACCTGGCCATCGCTGCTTCAGAAGCTGTTTTCGGACAACCAGAGATCAAACTGGGGATCTTTGCTCCTGTTGCTTCGGCTCTGTTGCCCCACCAAATAGGATATAAAAAAGCTTCCGAACTACTTCTGACCGGAGACCCTATCTCGGCCTATGAAGCCAGAGAATTAGGTCTGATCAACCAGGTGGTACCCTTTGAGGAGTTGGAAAAGGCAACCACGGATCTTATCAATCGTTTAATCGATAAAAGTGCTGTGGGGTTAAAACTGGCTAAACGGGCGCTTGTGTGCGGAGCCATATCTCCCTGGAAAGAAACTTTACCTTCCATTGAAGGTCTCTACCTGAATACTCTGATGAAAACCCACGACGCCGAAGAAGGATTAAAAGCCTTCCTGGAAAAACGACGACCCATATGGAAGAACCAATAACCTTTGCAAATAAGGGTTAGAAGTCAGATGTCGGAGACCCCTGGGCTACTCTACATGCTGATTTCTGATTCTTGTTTTCTAATTTATGGAAAAAAAATTGATTGATTATCGGGTTGAGAACGGGATAGCCATTATTGAGCTAAACGATCCTCCGGCAAATACTTACAGCTATGAAATGATGCGGCAATTGGATGATGCCATTTTAGCCGCACGATTTGATGACCAGGTTTACGTTCTGGTAATCCGTGGGGCAGGGGAAAAGTTCTTCTCGGCCGGGGCAAATATTAAGATGCTTTCAGAGGTATCGCCTCAATTTAAGTACAATTTCTGTCTTCATGCCAATGAAACATTGAATCGGCTCGAGCATACACCGAAACTGGTCATCGCTGCCCTGAATGGCCATACCGTTGGAGGTGGTCTTGAAGTGGCCATGGCCTGTGATATTCGGATCGCCAAGAAAGACGGAGGTAAAATCGGATTACCGGAGATCAACCTGGGAGTTTTGCCCGGAACCGGAGGAACTCAAAGATTAGCTCGTTTAATCGGTAAATCACGGGCCATAGAGTTGATGGTAACAGGTCGGACCTTTTCCTTTGAGGAGGCCCTGGAAATGGGCTTGATTAATTATATTTTCGAAGAAGGAGACTTCTTCAAGCAGGTCCTGGAATATGCCCAACAGTTTGTTCCCCCCAACAAAGCCAGTAAAGCAGTAGGCCGCATTAAACGGGCTGTTCAATCCGGTTTGGAAATTTCCTTTGCCGAAGCCCTGGCTCTGGAGCGTGAACTCCAACAACAACTTTTCCAATCCGAAGATGCTAAGGAAGGATTGAGTGCCTATGTAGAAAAACGGATACCCAAATTTCAAGGGAAATAAGTTTTTGTCCGTTGTTTTTTTACCCTACTTTCAGGGTATAAAAGTGTTGGAAGGTTGGTTTTAACCGATTTTTGAGAAAAAAGGGAACAACGGACAACGAACCGGAGAAAAATGATAAAAAAAATCTCTACCTTCGATGATTGGATCGATATGTTCGCCCAATGGCGAAACGATATCGGGTTCGATTCAAAGCTTATCGGAGATTACAAATTTGAGACCAAATTTGTAGAAGTTGACTCTCCAGAGATTGAATTCGGAGACTTTGCAGGACAGCGGAAATGGGAGACCGTCCTTCAGATCCCCAATCAGCAAGTTCGGGATGCCCTTCTAACCCTCATTGTCTATCAAGGAGATACCGAGTTTGCCTCGGTAGAACAGCAGCGGCATCTGGTTCAGACTGCACCCAGCGACGAAGATCTTCAGAGCCTCCTGCGGGTCATGACCGAAGAAATGCGCCACGGGTACCAGATGTCGTATCTGTTGGTGAACTATTTCGGTGATTCAGGAAAATTGGAAGCCAGAAAACTTTTGGAACGGCGGGCCTTTAAACGGAATCGCCTCCTGGGTTCTTTTAACGAAGAGGTCAATAACTGGCTGGATTTCTTTGTCTATACCGAATTTATCGATCGAGACGGAAAGTTTCAACTCCAGATGTTGAGTCGTTGTGGATTCGCTCCCTTAGGTCGGAGCACCAAAGCCATGCTCAAAGAAGAATCCTACCACCTGGGAACCGGCCATACCGGGTTGCGAAGAATTCTCATGGCGGGTAAAATCCCGGTAGAAATCATTCAAAAATATTTCAACAAATGGATCCCAACAGCTTATGACCTTTTTGGCACCGATCATTCTTCTTCAGCCCACTGGGCCTATGTATCTGGATTGAAAGCCCGATACAACGAAGGAGAAACCAAAGAACCCGCCGATAAGAATAACCTCAATGAAGCGGCCCGGGCTCTTTTCCATAAGGAAATTAGCTGGCTCGTCGATAACCTCAACAAACTCATCCCTGAAGATAAACCTAAACTTTATGTACCAGATATGAAGTTTAACCGAAGAATTGGAGGTTACGCCGGGAAAACTTACACTGTTAAAGGAGAACCTTTAAACGAGGCAGATTATACCCTTTATCTTCAAAAGGTTTTACCTTCTCCCGAAGATGAACGAAAACTCCAGGAAATCTTCAAGGAGAATGACTGGATAACCCCGATGGATAGGAAATAACTTTCGCTTTTAAAGTGCTTACCGAAAGTCAGACTATGAAACAAACCCAGAGCGCCGGTGGCGTGGTTATTAACCCAAAGGGACAGGTCCTGGTGGTTAATCAGAACGGAACTTCCTGGTCTTTACCTAAAGGCCATATTGAAGACAGTGAAGATGCCCTAACGGCTGCTAAACGGGAAATTTATGAAGAATCTGGGGTTGGTAATTTAAAATTGGTGAAGGATCTGGGCAGTTATCGGCGGTATAAGATCGGTTTGAATGGTGATGAAGATCCGACCGAACTTAAAACAATTCATATGTTTTTATTTCGGACCGACCAGGAAGTTTTAAATCCCCAGGATTCAGAAAACCCCGAAGCAAGGTGGGTTGAAAAAGATAAGGTAGCGGATTTATTGACACACCCGAAGGATAAAGAATTCTTTCTCCGAATTAAAAATGACCTATAAGGGATAGAGGCGCCGTGCGCAACAGATTTGCTTATATTGGGAAAACTTATGAAAATAGCCTATTTTGATTGTTTTTCCGGAGTCAGTGGAAACATGATTTTAGGAGCCCTTCTAGATGCAGGTCTCCCTCTTGAAGAACTTCAGGCAGAACTCAAGAAGCTTCCTTTTTCCGGTTACCAAATTTCGGTTAAGAAAGTCCAGAAACTGGGATTGTCTGGAACTCATGTGGAAGTAAAAGCCGAAGAAAACCCAGAGCACCGGCATTTATCCGATATTTTAGAGATTCTGAACCGGAGTACCCTGGCGCCTTTTCTTAAGGATCGGGCCGGGCAAATTTTCCAGCGTATTGCCCAGGTAGAAGCCGAGATTCATCGAATGCCTGTGGAAGAGGTACACTTCCATGAAATCGGTGCCGTGGACTCTATGGTGGATATCGTCGGAGCGGTTTGTGGATTATACAGGCTTGGAATAGAGAAAATTTATGTTTCTCGTTTCACCTTGGGAAGAGGTTTTGTAGATTGTGCCCATGGCCGTATTCCGCTTCCAGCGCCGGCTACGCTGGCTTTACTTAAAGGTAAACCGGTTTTCTTTTCAGATATAGAGGGAGAACTGGTTACGCCTACCGGAGCAGCCATCTTAACTACCCTGGGTTCGGAATTCGGAAATCCGCCAGCCATGACCCTTCAAGCTATTGGATATGGGGCAGGGACAAAGGATTTTCCGATTCCCAATGTGCTAAGGCTTTGTATAGGAGAATTGCAAGAGCAGAAAGTTCCTGAGGGACCGGAGGAAAGGAGTCAGGAACGGGTGGTCGTTATTGAAACGAACATCGACGATATGAATCCCCAGTTTTACGAGTATGTCATGGACCAACTCTTTAAAGCAGGAGCTCTGGATGTTTATCTGACTCCGGTTCTCATGAAGAAGAGCCGACCCGGGACTTTATTAACCGTTATCTGTACTCCATCGCTCCTGCCGGAAATCTCTACCCTCATCCTTCGAGAAACCACAACTCTGGGGATTCGTTGGCAGGAAATGGAGCGTATGAAGGCAGAGCGGGAGTTGGTCGACTGGAATACCCCCTACGGGAAAGTAAAGGTTAAGGTAGCACGCTGGAATGGCCGTATCATTAGTGCAACCCCGGAGTACGAGGACTGTAAAAAGATTGCCGAAGTCCATAAAGAAAAATCCCTCAAGGAAATTTATAATGAGATTAGTTACACTATACTTCAGAAAAAGGGCGATGGTCTGGAATAGTCTCAGGGAATTTTTTATCCCTGGGAGGTCCACCTGGAATTGGAAAAATGCTTGACACCTCCCTGGGAAGAGCCTATTCTCTAAAAATAGAGAAAGAACTAACCCTCTTCTCTCCCCGTCCACGGGGAGGGTAAAGGAGGGGGGTTACCTTTTTTTCCTTACAACCCGTCAAGAGAGGTAAATTATGAAAGATGTATTCAGGGAAATTTTAAGGGCTAAAGCCAGAGGGGAGCGGGCAGCGCTTTCTACCATTATCAATAGCAAGGGTTCTCTTCCCATGAGTCCCCGATCTAAGATGCTGGTTTTACAGGATGGAACCATCATAGGGACGGTGGGTGGAGGATGTATGGAGGCAGATGTTTGGGCAGAAGCTAAAGAGGTCATGAAGCAGGATATTTCCAAAGTTTCCCGGTTTATTTTAACTGAAAAACATGCCGGGGAAAGCGGGTTGAACTGTGGAGGTACCGTAGACTTTTTCACAGAACCCATCGTACCGGGGCGGATGGATGAGGTTTTTGAGGAGATTGTACGGCTTCGAGATGAGAATCAATCGGTTGCCCTGGCAACGATTATTTCCGATACCACCTACGACCTGGTTAAAGAGCATTCCAAGATGCTCATCCGAAAAGATGGTTCCACCGTTGGAACCCTCGGAGGGGGTCGTATTGAAGAAGAAGTACGGGTCGAAGCTCAAAAGATACTCGGTCAGGATATCCTCAAGATCATGAACTTCACATTAACCGAGGAAGAAGCCAAAAAACTCAATACAACCCCAGGTACCGTCCTCAGGGTTTTCATCGAGTCCTTACTGGCCCAGCCGGTTTTATATTTGTTCGGAGGTGGGCATGTTTCCCTGGAGATAGCCAAGGTAGCCAAAATAGCCGGTTTTAAGTTGATCGTTATAGAAGATCGCCCCCTGTTTGGAAACAAGGAGCGATTCCCGGAAGCGGATGAGATTATCATCGATGATTTTACTACGGTAGCTAAAAAATTGACCCCAGGATTTAATGAATCTTCCTACATCGTTGCTGTAACCCGAGGGCATCAGCACGATGAAAAGATTATGGAACAGGTGGTATGGAGTCAGGCCAAATATATTGGAATGATCGGAAGTAAAAGAAAAATTAAACTCATGTGGGACAAACTTCAAGGAAAAGGGATCCCCAGGGAGTTACTGGATCGAGTTCATGCGCCCATTGGCCTTGATATTGGGGCCGATAATCCGGGGGAAATTGCCGTGAGTATTGTCGCCGAACTCATCCAGGTTCGACGGGGTGGAACCCACCATCTGCGAACGGTAGAAGAGTCTAAATAATAAGGCTACAGTCCACGAAAAATACCATTCTCAAAGGGTTATGAAGGCTTTCCAATTGATTGATCAGGAAGGCCCGGATTGGATCCACGAAAAATGCCATCCTCAAAGGGTTATGGAGGGCCGGGGGAAGTATATATTCTCTGAGGAAGCTTTGATAACCCAACCGACAGGGAATTTGAAGCTTTTTATCTGCGGAAGTTCCCTCCAAAGGATACCGCTTTCAAATTGAAGTCTATCCTAAACAATACGGTTCCTCCCTTGCCTCCCTACACGCCCGGATAAGGCTCAGCTGAGAGCGCGACCGTCTGCCTTCCCCCCCCCTTCCCCACCTCACCCCCTTTCCTGAAGCTTCAGGAGAGGGGGAAGGGGGTGAGGGAGAGTCGGTCTCTATAAGAGGGAGACTTCAAGTCCATCCGCACCTTTACCTTTATAGGGGCACCGGTCACTTGCGATGTATACGCCAGGACCCCGGTTAAGATAACAGCAACCGACAAAACGACCAATTCTTCTGTAAGTACTACCGTAGATGTTTCGAAATGCGGTCTTTTGAGATAAAATAAGTGATCTGGAAGATTTTACTGAATAAGGGTAACCGGCCGGTTACCCTTGCCCGGAAATTATTAACAGGTATTTATCTGTGGATATAAACTTTGGCAGGAAATTTAAGGAAACACTCTTCACACCCCCCCTTACCTTTCCTGATATGTCCCAAACCCCATAAGGACTCTGACCACGCTTAACATAAGCACCCCATGGCCCATCTTTCTAAAAAATCTCTGAACCTGCTACCTATCAGGCTGTAGCAACGGTCATCAGGTGCCGGAGTAACTCACAATTCTTACATCCATCTACCCCACGGGGAGGGCGATCCTGATCATAAATCTCCCGTACTTTGCGGACCAACAGGGGAATCTTCTGGAAGTCCAGCCGAACCGGGAGAATCTTTGCCGAAAACTCCAGAATAAAACCCTCCGGCGTTACAGGATCCTCTTCGTCTACCCCCTTAACGTCGATCACCGGTTCCAGGTAAATCAATGCCAGACCTGAAACCGGAGAAAGCCCGCAGTGTTCCCCGATGTAGGCATAGGCGTTAAGCTGTACCTCGTATTTGGAAGAGAGTTTATCCTGGGTACCAGTAAACCGGGCCGTTTTGTAGTCTGCAATCAGATAGGATCCATCGGCCTGAACAAACACGGCGTCGGGGGTTCCGGTAAGCAGTATGGAAGTGTCTGGATCAAAAACCTGAAACTTTGAATGATGGGGGGGTTCCCGATATGTGTGGATATCTCCCAGATCGGACAGCCAGGAAGGAGGTCTTCCATACTGGTCGAACCATTTCTGGATGAGGCGTTTGGTGTAGGCATCGATGGAGTTAAAAATTCCGGGGAAGATCTGAAAAGGTAGTCCTTCCGGCAGATGGAGCTTAATCCAGAAGCAGCAGGGGCAGAAATCCGGCAGGGTCAGCTCTCCCAGTTCCTTGGCCGGAATCCGAATCTGGCCGGTCATGTGATCCTCCCTGTATCACTGACTCCCCCGACGTCCTTTCCGTCGCGGGTTCGGAGTCAGAGAAACGTCTAGGTTGAGTCCAACGTAGGAACGGGTTTTAAACCCGCCTGAGGATATGTGGTAAAAATTCAGGAGGGAGTTTTACACCTTTATCTGGCGTCGTCAATAAAAAAATTACGCAGGTGTGAAGATGCCCCTACAACCCCGTTCTTGCGCTTTTGTGAAAAATTTCCTTGACTGATCTACTTTATAGGTGTAGATCGTTTTTTCATGGAATCTCAAGACGATTTGAGGAAGGTCACAGAAGCGGTGGATCTGCAGGATGTAACTCGTATGGCGATTCATAAACTTATCAAAAGCGGAAGGATCAAATCCGATGGAAAAAGAAACACTCCCCTGGTCCTCCTAGGGGGGGACTTCAGCAGTAGCAACCCCATATCAGTCCCTCCTGGAGGGGGCCAGGGGGGTGTTCAGACAGAAAAAGTGACACCTACTAAATTGTTACAGTTACAAATTTTAAGAAATCTCTTGCTTTTAATCTCTTTTTCTGAGAGGATAAATTCTATAGGGGTGAAGGTCAAGGAGAAAGTCCAATCCAGGTCCTTGAATAGGGATAAGATTAAATTCTGTCAGACCCTTGACACCAACGTAGAAGAGAGTAGATTTAAAAATAATTCTCTCTCTCAGAAGGGTCAAAAATCCCATGAGGAGATATCATCATGAGAATGCCAAAGCAAGTCCTTCTTCTTTTCACCATGGGTCTTAGCCTGCTGAGTTTGTTTACATTCTGGATGCTTGCCGGGCTGGAATGTCAGGCTTATCCTGCCATCAGTTTAGGGGAGATGTATTCGTACACCGAGGATGTTAACGTGCGGGAGCCATTAGAGCTTGCACCGAGAATCATTGTTCAATTTACACTCTCTTACGCACTACCGGAAAAACAAGAGGAATTTCTCTCAAAAACCCTTTCAGGGTTTCCTCTTCGTGAATATAAACCGGAAATGAACTGGAATATGCCGACGAATCGATGGTTTGTCCAGTTTGAGGAAACGATTCCTCCGGCAAAGATCGTAGAGGCTGTAAATCTTATCAACACCTCTGAGGTTGCCCGTGCTGAGTTCGTCTACCTGGTCCATGGGATTGCAGCAGAAATGACGGGGATGGTGATCGAACCCAAGGAATTCTTTTCAGTCCAGGATTTACAGGAGCATATCCTTCAAGAGTTGAAAAAATATGGTGACTTTACAGTTGGAGCCGTAACCGTATCCGAGAACAGTACCTTTCACATTTCTTTTTCGGAAATTAAACCCCCCTTAACGCTTTTACGCCTTGTAAATCTTGCCGCCACCGACTCATGGGTACGTCGTGCCTATCCCAGATTTCATTATCTTCACCCCCCAGTTATTGCGGAACTTAAGGTCACTCCCGAAACCGGGCAGTTAGATGAGGTCAGGACGGTTTCTTTGATCATTCAAAATTTTGCTCCAGAGCGGATTCAGATAGATCCTAAACTGATTTCCCCTTTGGGAAGTGCAGAGTTTATTCCTAAACCTGTCAGTGGAGGTAAGGCCAGATATTTTGAGGTTTCTCCAGAACCCGAGGTCAACAGAGTTCGTAATGGATCTGGAGAGATCGTAACCCTGACCTGGAAGTTGCGCCTTTTTGAAGTACAGGCTACAGGTACCGATTCCGTTGGAAAGTGGGTAATTTCTGGGCCTCCTATTAACTTTACCGAGAATGGAGAGTTAAAGACGATTACTACCAATATTGCCAACTTCTTTGTAATTTCCCATCTTGCAGGAGTTGTAACCTCATTTCCTCCGGCAACTTTGCTGACTGTTCCTGAAATTCAGGTTACTCCCCTTCCCGCTGCTCCTTTTATCTCATCCTCCAGACTGGATTCTATTCCCTTTATAGCCAAGCTCCCATTTAGACCTGTCTTACTCTCCTATGCCTCGTTTATCCTGGCAGGTCTATTCGGTATCGCCAGCCTGGTAAGGGGGAGAACCCTCTTGCAACAGAGGAATCGACAGATTCCTCGCGGACCCCTTGAAAAACCCTGGCAAGAGGTCTGTATGCAGCTTTTAAATGAAGCCCAGCAACATCCTTCCCTCGAAAGTTATGAAAAGGTCTATGAGGCCCTCTCCCTGGCATTGAAAAACCTCTTTCCCGGTGAGTTAAGCCCCCACCCAGGACTTGGCGAAGTGATGGAAAACTGTGGCAGTCGGTTAGATGAAAAGGAACGTGACCTCCTTAAAACAATCTATAGGGAGTTAGAGAAGGTTTACCGGCCGAATTTTACCCTTCAAGAAGAGACGCTGACCCGATTAACCTCCGATGTCAAGTCCTTGATTATGTCCCTGAAGCGTCTGAAAATGGGATCCTAGGTTTGAAGGAAGCCAGCCATGTTTGAAATATTTGGATATGAAGCCTCACACCCTGAATGGTTATTACTCTTACCTGTTGTTTTGGTTGAATTCCTCTTCAGGGTACGTCGTTATGCGCTTCAAAAAGCACACCTCCATGTAAAGCCGGAGTACCTGACCTTCCGTGAACGACTCAGGCAATGGCAAAGTCGGATCCACTTCGTACTTCCAACGGTTTTTAAGACCCTGACCTACCTATCGGTGATCCTGGCCCTTGCGGAGATTACCCATGGCTATTT
Organism: Candidatus Limnocylindrales bacterium; assembly: GCA_035559535.1. Taxonomy (NCBI): domain Bacteria; kingdom Bacillati; phylum Chloroflexota; class Candidatus Limnocylindria; order Candidatus Limnocylindrales; species Candidatus Limnocylindrales bacterium. The sequence goes on along the minus strand of DATMBG010000042.1, from coordinate 79,057 downwards.
CTGGACTGAAGAAAAACTGGAAACTCCCAACATACTCCTGCTGGTGGATTCCTCAGGTTCCATGTTTGAGCGCAAGACCCTGAATGTCTATCCCGGAGTAAAACCCATTACCTGCCTGGCTGAAGAGGAAATCGAGCTATATCCAAGAATGAAAGGGATGTGCCGTGCCCTTAAGAAATTCGTGGATATGACCGAAGCAGCAGCCCTCTCTCCCTATCAAAAAAAGAAACCGCTTATCTCCCTTATGGCCTTTGCCCGAGACCCTGCCGTGATTCTTTTTCCAAGTACCGATTACCGAAGGCTCCGAGATCAGGTCGAGCGTTTCGAGTGGAGTCCGGTGATTCTGGGAGGAGACACCAACATTCATATCGCTTTCTATGCAGCCCTTTCAAACCTCATCTTTCGCTATGCCTCAGAGCCAAATACCCCGTCGACCAATCCAACACTTCTTCCTCCTACAGGCTCCGCGTTCGTCCCTTCCACAGGCTTAGAACAGGCCCTAAGGGTAGCCAGGGAATCTATTTTTACAGAAGATGAAATGAATCTCCTCAGGAAAGCTTTGCGACCTCAAAGCGGACACTTTGTACTTCCTCCTGAACTTAGCAAAAAAATGAGTTCTATCCAACCGAAAATCCAGGAATGGACCATCTTGATTTTTACTGACGCAGTCTATGACGACCTGAAGTCTTTCGAAACCCGGGATCCCTCTCTCTGGAAATTATTGGAGTTTGCGGCTTATTTAAAGCTTCCCATTTATTTTATCTCCATCGAAAATTTTCTTGTCCAACTTAAATTGGCAGCGCAAGAAACCGGCGGGGATTTCCTTCTGGTACGAAAGGACGACCCCTTGGTTAATATGGAACAGGCAGTAAAGGAAATTTTTGAAAAACATCTCAATCACTTCACCACTATACAAATCCCAAAACGTGCTTCGTATAGTCGATGGTTTATATTGGCAGGGTTCGTCTTTTTTCTCTGCTGGGGGATTGCAGAATATACCTTTGCCCGTTCACTTACCGGAGAGATATAACAGCCTTATAGCCGGAGGTCAAAAGCCGGAAATCAAAGCAAAGAAAGAGAAAGTTCTGGCTCCGGACTTCTGACCCAGGATTACAATCCTTTTATGGGACGGTTAATAATCTATACCATTCTTACAATACTTTTTCTCGGCGAGGGCTTTTGGATAAAACAGGCGATGCAGAAACGTGCCCGTGAAGAAGCCTTATATCAAAGGCGTGTGGTCGAGGAACAAAAGGAAATAGAGGCCTTAATCCGTGAAATAAATGACGAGATGAAAAAAGCTTCTTCTCCTGAAGCCTGGGAAGCGATCCTGAAAGATCAATTCCCCAAACTCTCTAGGGTGATAGAGGAGAAAGAACAGGCTCGTATCAAGAATCTGCTTATGGCAAAACTTGCAGAAAGCTACATGCTCCAAATGGAAAAAAAGGTCGCCAGAGCACAACAATTCCTCCTTTACAGCAAAAATCACCCCGAGGCCAAGAGATATTTAAATGAGGCCATGGACATGGCAACAAAAGCAGATGGGGTTGTAGCGCTTCTTCCTGAAACTTTCGATGATCCCATCTTAACCGCGCAGTGGTTGTACCGGTTTGCCTTATTTGCTGTGGAAAGATCTATCTTTGCCGGAGAGGATGCCACCAAACTCTCCGATTTCACCGAAGTTGCGCGGAGCAAACTCAAGAAAGTCCTCGCTTACCTACCAAAAGATCGCAATGCCCAGACGGCCCTTGAACTCTTGGAACAAAACCAAAAGGCTTTGGAGAAAGCCGGTTCCCTCACAGGAGATAGCACGCAACAACGACAGATCATCCTGAAAATGTTGCCTCAACGCCCCAATGAGAAAATCCAGATGAATGATGTACCTGCCGGAAGAACCCATTAATCGAATTCTTGCTTCCTTTCCCCCTTCCCGGGGTTGGAGGACGGGGAAAAAGGGCCCTGGAGCGTGATATTCCAAAAACCTGAATGGCTGTGGGGAAGTATACTGATCCCCTTGATTCTTCTGGGTGCCTGGTACGCGTACCGGAAGCGTGAGCAGGTATTAGCAGACCCCTGGATCCAGATGCATCTCAGAGGTTCCACCCTCCCGAAGAGAAGGGTTGTCGTTACCCGATGGATCTTATACTGTATAGTCTATCTGCTCTTCCTGATGGTCCTTGCCGAACCCATGAAAAAAAAGATTCAGGAGAAACCTGTTTTTACCGGCATCCGTATCACCTTTCTCCTGGATACCTCCCTGTCCATGGCTTATGCACGGGATCTGGAGCCAAGTCGTCTTGCCGTTGCCAAAAAAACCCTTCAAGATCTGGTGGATTTCCTCTGGAGCAATGAGGAAATCGGTGGCAATTATCAGGTGGCCGTTATCCCCTTTGCCGGTGCGGCATTTCCAACCTCCTTTCTTTTCTCAACGAGTCCTTACGAAATTACCTCCTATATTCAGGCCGTAGACGAAAATACCATCGATGTACCGGGTACAAGCCTTCAGGCCGCAATCGTCGCGTGGGAAGATCTTCTTTCGCGATTTCCTGCGGATTCCGATACCACGGATGTGGGGATTTTAATCTCCGATGGGGGCAAGGAAGGGGGTTCGGAGCAAAATCGCCTCGAAGCGATTCGCAGAATAAATGACCTTCATACCAAGAATCCTCGTATTCTCCTCTATACGGTCGGAATAGGAAAAATAAAAGAAGACGCCCTGGGTGTACGTCATGCCGAGGAGGTGCTATTGGTAAAGACCCAGGATGAGAAGGGACGTGTGGTGAGTTACTACCGAACAAACCCCGACGACCCTACCAGTTCTATCCAAACTTCCTCATTGGATGAAGAGATCCTGCGTCGGATGGCGGTAGCCGGAGGAGGTTCATATTACTACGTGGAAGAGAGTTCCACCTTCTACACAAGTTTGAAATCCATCATACTTTCCCAACGAAAAATAGTCCGTTACGACACCTACGAAGAATATACCCCGCTTCGTACCTGGTTTCTTGTTCCTCTTCTGGGCGTTTTTTCCTGCCTCGCCGGCTACGGTCGATGGATTTTAATTCCCCTTCGGAAAGTCATCGGACGTTCCAGGCGTCTCTGATAGAAAATCTGTATAAAATTCTTGACTTTCCTGGGAAGATAGAGGTAAAGGTTGCTTAAGGCGCATCGAATGGTTCGAACTCAACCCTTAAAATTAAGGAGAATGATCCTATGACCGGTTCTTATAAACTTTCCGGTGAGATTCCTCGCCGACCTTTAGGAAAGACAGGGATTCAAGTTTCAGCCTTGGGATTAGGGGGTTTCCATCTGGGCATCGCAAAGAGCGAAGAAGAAGCTATCCGTATCGTCCAGGAAGCGGTCGATATGGGAGTAACCTTCATGGATAATGCCTGGGAGTATAACGACGGTCGCAGTGAAGAATGGATGGGTAAAGGTCTGCAGGGCCGTCGGGATAAAGTTTTTCTGATGACCAAAGTGTGTACCCATGGACGGGATCGTAAAACGGCCCTGCAGCAACTGGAACAATCTTTACGCCGACTCCGAACGGATTATCTGGATCTGTGGCAGATCCATGAGGTTGTTTATGAAAATGATCCGGAACTGCATTTCGCTCGGGATGGGGTCATCGAAGCCCTCGATCAGGCTAAACGTGAAGGTAAAGTTCGTTTTGTCGGCTTTACAGGCCATAAAAATCCTGCCATCCATTTGAAAATGCTCTCCTACAATTATCCTTTCGATACCTGTCAGCTCCCGCTTAATTGTTTCGATGCAACTTTTCGTAGTTTTGAACAGCAGGTTTTGCCGGAACTCAATCGACGGGGTATCGGAGCCATTGGTATGAAAAGCCTTACCGGGCGACTTACCGTACCGGCGGTCAAAAAAATCATTTCGGTTGCCGAAGCGCTCCGCTATGCCATGAGTCTTCCCGTTGCCACCACGGTCAGCGGTATAAATTCTTTGGAAATACTTCACCAGAATCTGCAAATTGCTTGTGGTTTCAAGCCGATGACCCCGGAGGAGATGGAGGCTGTTCGGGCACGCTGTCGGCTTTATGCAGCCGATGGTCATCTGGAACTCTATAAGACCACCCTGGTGCATGAGGGTCCCATCGGAAGAATCCAACATGGCTTTCCCTCCAGGGAAGAAATCCCGGCCTAAATAGGAGGCCTTGTCTGGCCGAATTTGGCCAGACAAGACTTTCAATTCTGATTCCGATTTCCTCAATAAGATTAACTTTTATATTGACATAAAATAAGTTTATGCTATAGAGTAACATACGTTAATTAGAACAGAAAAACCCGAAGAAGGGGTGTACCGGCCTGAAAATAGGAGGTTCTATACGATGGTCCCAGACAGCTTGGGACACCGGTATAGAAAAGGAGATCCGGTTATGATGGTAAAAGAAACTACCGAAAAAGAGATTCTCCTCAATGAAAAGGAAGCCAGGGTCACTGCGAAACGTTTCCGTGTACTGGTGGTGGAGGATGATGTAGATATCGCAACCGCCCTGGGGGATTTATTGGAGTTGTGGGGCTATGAGGTCCGGGTAGTCCATGATGGTTTAGAAGCCACGAAGGTAGCCCTGAGTTATCTACCCGAAGTTGTCCTGTTGGATATTGATTTACCGGGAATGGATGGCTATCAAATCGCTCGATGGCTTCGACAAGATACCCAATTGTCTAAGACGGTACGGGTAGCTGTGACGGGGTATGGGCAGGAGGAAGATCGGCGTCGAGCTCAGGAAGCAGGATTTGATTATCACTTTACAAAGCCTGTAGCCCCTCTCATCTTGCAAGAATTATTGGCTCACTTACAAAAATGCCGGAAACAGGGTTAAATAAAAAGAGCCATTTTCGGAACAGAGTCCTTATTCTTCCTTCTCTGTCGCCTCTCCTTCTTTTCTGAAGTCTCCGGAGAGGAGTCAGAAGGCTTTCGAGGGTAGTTTTTTCTCACCTGACCCCCTAACCTCTTCCCAACGCGGGGAAGGGGAACTCGGGGATGGCCTTTCCTCCCAACTCTTTCTTTCCCTCCCAGGGAAGGAGAGTCGGAGGGGGTTAGGTCTAAAAGACCTACCCCAGCAAGGAGCCGGGAAGTGGGGTGAGAGGGTAGGGTAAAGGGATACCGATGATTTTAGAGGGTATGAGAAGGAGTCGTCATAGCAAATCTCTGGGAGGCATTTGCTATCGGCTTTTTTGTAGGAGAATTCTTTATGATTCCACCTTTAAGTTGGTTTTCTAAAGACCTGGCCATTGATCTAGGTACAGCCAATACGTTGATTTATATGAAGGGACGGGGCATTGTGGTCAATGAACCCTCCGTGGTGGCGGTTGATCTTAAGACCAATAAAATCCTGGCGGTTGGTAAGGAAGCTAAAGAAATGCTGGGTAAGGTTCCGGGATCTGTCAGTGTTATTCGACCCTTAAAAGACGGGGTTATCTCGGATTTTAGAATTACCCAACAAATGTTGGATTACTTCATTAGAAAAGTTTACAACCGAAAATACTTCTTTATTCATCCCAGGATTGTGGTAGCAGTTCCATCGGGAATTACAGAAGTCGAAAAAAAAGCCGTAAAAGACTCGATTCTTCAGGTCGGGGCCAGCGAAGTTTATCTGATTGAAGAGCCTATGGCTGCGGCTATGGGGGTAGGTTTACCTATAGAAGAACCTTCTGGGAATATGATTGTGGACATTGGAGGCGGGACCACAGAAGTAGCGGTTATTTCCATGGCAGGGATTGTTCATAGCTGTTCCATTCGTGTGGCCGGGGATGAAATGGATGAAGCGATTATTCAATATATTAAGAAAAAGCACAGTTTACTCATTGGAGGAAGAACGGCGGAGTATATTAAAATGACCTGGGGTTCTGCTTATCCCCTGGACAAAGAAGAAATTACAAAAATTAGAGGTCGAGATTTGATAGAAGGGATTCCCAAGACCCTGACCCTTTCAAGTGAAGAGATCCGAGATGCACTCAGTGAGACGGTACTGGCTATTGTGGAAGCTGTGAAAACAACCCTGGAGCATATCCCTCCCGAATTATCCGCAGACATTATTGACAAAGGGATCGTATTAACCGGAGGGGGTTCCCTACTTCGAAACCTGGATATCCAACTTCAGGAAGAAACCGGTTTACCCATTATCCTGGCCGAGGATCCTCTGACCTCTGTAGCTCTTGGAACCGGCAAGGTTTTGGATAATATGGACTTATTGAGTCGAATATCCGTGGGCTAACCTCTTCCCCGGGAAAAATTCACTATTCCTTTACCTTTCAGGGGGTCCTGATACGGATTCCCCATTGAAATCGGCCATGAGTTCTCCTTCACTCATTCTCCACAGGCGCCAGCTTAAGGCGCCTTTGTCCGGTTATCGGAAATAATAGACGGTATTGGGAGACTCTTCCGGCCAATCATCCCGTTGAATGGGGTAGCCCTTCTCAAAAATTATGTAACTATCCCAACCGTAATAGAACAGATATCGAGCCCGGGAAAGGGCACCGGGGGCTAATCCAAAATAGAGGGTCAGATATTTCATCGGATTTTTTGGATTGCGCCAGGTTATCAGGAGGGCCATTTCTTCTCCTTTATATTCCTTACCTCCCAGCCTGAAGGCATCTTCTTTTAGCTCAAAACCTTCTGGAAGATGAGTCAGCCATTCCTTGACAGGGGCTGATTTCCGGGCATCACCCAGGATAAAGAGAGAGTTTTGGGTCAATAAATCTCCGGTTAGAGTGGTATCCGCCAGAACTTTCCCCCCCTTTCGGGTCGCGACCATTTCTGCCAAACCTCGATAAATAGTGATTTCATCGGCTGTTCCTTGGGTCGGATAGATCAAAAGTTTATCTTTATCTTCTAAAAGGGCATTGAGGCAGGGGATCAAAGTTTCTGGAGCTATCTTACGAAAAACATGGTATTCAGGATCCAGGATTAAAGCAAGGGGAGCCCGATCCACCGTATAGATAAAGGGAGTCTCCCGCTCGGTAAGATCCAGATGCAAAATTCTTCTTTCCTCTTCGAAACGAAGCTGGATGGGAAGTCGAAGTCGGTAAACATCTCCGCGTTGAACCACCTGACCCGTAATCCGATAGCCTTTGGGAAGGGCTTCTAATTTTACATCTTCCAATTTCAGTTCGGGACCTCCCTTTAAATCTAACCATTGGCGAAAGAACCAATCCAGCGGTTGGTGGGAAATCTCTTCAAAAACTTTTTGCAAATCTTCCCAGTCGGCCCGGTGTCCACCATATCGTCGGATGATTTCCTTTAAGCCCAGAAAAAAAGAATCATCTCCTATCCATCGACGGAGTTGATGGAAGATCATAGATCCTTTGGTATAGCCGATGTCATTTTCGTAATCTTCGGTTTTTCCTTTGAAGGCCCGAACTGGATACTCTTTCTCCGGGGTAACCCGTATACTGTACTGTTGGCTGGCCCTCTTTCGGTACCTAAAGGCTGCTTCTTCACCTTGTTTAAGCTCCTTATAGTAATAATTGGCACAATAGGTAGTCAAAGCCTCTACCCAATTTCCTTTATCCGGATCGTAGAATACGTAATTCCCCAGCCAGGAGTGGACGATCTCATGGTCCAGATAACCGGGTTGCAAAGCCCGTTCTCCTTGTCGGATGACTTCTTTTCCCAACAGGGTAAATGAGGGGAATCCATATCCGCTGGAAAAGAAATTCTCCACTATATCGAACTTTTTGTAGGGATAGGGGCCCAGGATTTGAGAATACAACTGAATATACTCTCCGGCGGCCCCAAGGAATTTGTCGGCCAGAGATTCATTTTCCGGAGAAAAATAAGCCGACATGACCACCCCATTCCAATTCCGGGTCTGAACCCGATACTTCCCGGCAACCAGGGTAAGGGCTTCTGCAGGAATCTCAGATCGCCATTGACTTTTAGATAAACCTTCTCTGGTCTCTCGTGCGATTAACTCTCCCTGGGTAACAACAACCCAGGGCTCCGGAATGGTGACCACAAGGTTAAAAAGAGATAAAGATTTGGGTATTTCCGGATACCAGTGGGTATCTTCCGATAAATAAACTCCTTCTTCTCCGATTAATCCGGTGGTTTCGTCTCCCGTAATAAAGCTCAGATCCTGAGATTTCTGAATCGGGTCATAGATGATTCCTTCGTAACGAAGGGTAAAGGAAAAGGTTTCTCTTGCCTCTGCAGGGATCTGCAATCGAATCTCCTGAGATCTATGATCCCTTGGAAAACTATGCCAGGTGAGGGTTTGATCTGACTTCTCTGGATAAATTTCCAGGATTTTCAGCGCCCCATTCATAAAAAAAGAGAGGATCCCTTGATCTGAGTTTATCAAGCCGGAATTCATGCGGACTTGAAGAGTATCCTGGACCTGAAGCCTGTGATCCTCAGGAGTCAGACGAACTTCTAGATGGTGGATTAAAAGGGGGATGGCATCTTTCCCTTCCTCCCCGGCAAAGAGGGGAGTGGGAGGGAAGAACAGGAAGATAAACAACAGAATCCAGTCTAAAATCCAGCTATGCGGTGACCTAAAACCACGTAGTTTCCTTCCTGGGAGGAAGCCAGACCTAAGATTCATACCCCAACCGGAGCCCATCGAGTATCTTATCAGCCCGGCCAGGTGGCAGACCTCTCCTGCAGGTTTGCTATCTAACCTGGAGGAGGGTAGGACCACCTGCCGTCGAGGAGGTAATTCCCTCTATCAATCCTTTTCTGCTTTGAAAACAAATTCGTTTCCTGCCCGGAGATTACTTTTACCATCCTGCTCTGGACGGAATTTGTCAAGGGAGAAAAAAAGAAGGATTCAGTAGGTTAAACGTCCTCGTTTGATAATCGGTATTAACAAGCAGATGGCCATACTCTACTAATCCGGGTATCCGGATCTATTCATCACAGTCTCTTGCTTTAAGGGGACCGGAGGTAGTTGTGGAGAACTATTCCAGCCCGGTAAATCTGGAACCCATACCTGATGTTCTGGAACCCATTGCCCCTGGACCCATTGACCTGGAACGGTTACCCAATGACCGTAGCCGGTATTATAATCAGAGCGACCCCAGGTAGGATGAGGGGGGGGACCATACCTCTGTTCATTGTATTTATCTATGGCATTTCCCACCACAGCTCCGGTTATCCCCCCTAAGGCTGTACCAAGTAAAGTACTCCGGGTATTATGACCTAAGGCCTGTCCGGCCAGGGCCCCGGCTCCGGCACCGATAGCAGCTCCCGTTTGGGTACTATATCCGGTACACCCTGAAGCCCAGAGTAAAGCACCTGTAACTAACCAAATTAAACTTGCCTTTCTCATTTCGTTTTTCCTCCTATGGGATACCAACTCCCCCTCCTGAATATAAAGCTGGATAAGCATCCAGGAGTTGGTCCATACACAAAACAATCTATTCAGATCCCTTCACCTTGAAGGCCATATATCTATTTATACTCATTTATACGAATGAAAAGGAAAAAATCTTCGGAATCCCAACGAAAATCGCCTTGTGATTTTTATGCCTTGTGGCGACCCAATGGGTTATGACCCTTTCGTAGGATTATTTGGAGTTTCTCTATTAAAGGGTTTCTCCATTAAAGAAACAAAGGTATTTAACTTGACAATGTTAAATGACCGAAAAACCCCGGCGGCCTGGTTGTAGCAAATAGGGTCTTCCACCGCCGGCCATTCCTGCTACACTGTAAGATTCCTTGATGGCTTGATTAAATCAGTTGGGGATATGCAGGTGGAGAGGGCCAGGTTAAGGGGTGGCTCCGACTCCTCTAAGTCGGCGAAGCATACCATCCAGAATACTGTTTTTATCACCTATTACCGGGACCAGCGACAAAGTTCTACCGTTCCAAGCCTGTTAAAAAGAAATCGAAACAGCTGCTATATCATCGTGGGGCTTAAACCTCGGATATTTCCAACATTCTGGATCGCTTTTTTCTCTTTCCCTTACGTAGTCTCTTATCCTTTCTAGACCCCCCTCTAAAAAGAGACTTACCAGTAGACCCAAAGGATCTTTATGCCGGGGGTTCTCCTGGGGAATAAACAACCCATCGGTAAAAACAAGGATATGTTTCACATTTTCTAAATCTTCTGTACCTCGATTTAAGAACCCGATCATCTCCCTTTCCCCGTTAAGGACACCGTAGGAAACATTGGCTTTTTCCCTTGCTTTCTGTAAGGGTTCCAAAAGAAATTCCCGGATATTTTTGATCTTCTTATCTGCCAGTTCTTTCCAGAGAATGAGGGTCTCCCGATCATGGTCGTAGTCCTCCACAAGCAGTTTGTAGGAATTCTTATCGTAAAGGACCAGGATTGGACTGTCCCCGATTTGTATCCAATCGAAGGTATCCCGGTTGATTTGGATCACGGCTGCGGTAGTGCCCCATAAACTGACCTTTTTAGAAAGATCTATTCCATGTTTGAGCATTTCCTCTCTGAGGAGAGAATTTGCTTCCAGGGCCAGATCGACCAGGGGTTTACCCCCTTTTTCAAAAACCCTTTTGGCAATACGGGAAGCAAGCAATCCGCCTGTATTCCCGTGGGGATCTCTGTAATTATCCAGGCTGGTTACGCCATCGAAGACTCCAAAAATATTTTGGGTTATGACCAGATTATCTTCATTAAGGGGGCCGGAGCCTTTCTCGATTAAAAAATGAACCTGCATAAAACAGTTTGTTGACCCTGAGGATCCATCTAAAAGGTTGGTAAAGTCCCGTCAGATTTCCTATAATCCTTCTATTCCCCAACGGATAACTTCCCCACCTGATGTTAATATAAGGGTTCTTTGTCACAAGTACAACAGCCTGAGGGAAACCGGTCCAGAGATACTTTAAAAGACCGGTCTGTATCTCACCCCTCCTTCATCTAGAAACTTCGGAAGAGGAGGAAGACTTTTGGGATCTAACCCCTTCGATTCCTCTTCCCTGCAAGGAAAGGAGGTTAGAAGAAAACTATCCCTGAAAAGTGGGGCAAGGAGGAGGAGGCGATGATATTTCCTGTCCTGTAGCCTAAAATCGTAGGTCTGACCCGTTAACTTCCTGTTTTGAAGAAGGTTGAAATAATTTTCATAGATGGGGTTACCTCTCCTGCATAGGACTTTAATTCCGATTCCAGGAGAAATTCGGTGGTTTCTTTGCCACAAATAAAGTTTTAAAACCGCAAGAATTTTCAGTTTTTTAGAAGACAACCTCCTGGGTTTTTTCTCCTTAGGGAGGCTAAAATAACTTAATTAAACTTATTTTATCATGTGGTATAGTTCTTGCGTTAGCACCAAGTCATTTCCTGAGTATAGGTTCCTTGTAAGGGTTTCTTGACAGAGGAAAGGTTTTTGTCAAGATTCGTACGTTATTTCTCGATAAAGCCAAACCACTCGAAAGAGCGGGACGGAAAGCCACTGCCTAAGGTGTTATTTACACTATGGTAGAAGGGTTGCCGAAGGAAATAGCGAAGCAACAATAGGATCTTCCGTCTCTCTTTCTCTTGTTCCTTTCCTATTGGCCTTCCTAATTTCCTTAGCAGATCCTGATTTTTTTAGCAAATAAGTGGGTCCGAGTTTTCCTTCTCGAAATGGAAGAAGGGCCCAGACCGTCCCTTAACAGGAGGGTCATAGCATGTTGAAAACCATGAAAAATAGAGAAGTTCCATCGATTTCAACGAAAACCAGGGGCTTAAAGATAAAGAGATTTTACACCACCCCGGAGGTGCATCCCTTTGAGGAAGTAGAATGGGAACTCCGGGTGGCCAGCTTTACCGATGAAAAAGGTGAAACGATTTTTGAGCAGAGAGAGGTGGAGGTTCCGAAATTTTGGTCTCAGACGGCAACCAATGTAGTCATACGAAAATATTTTTATGGAGCTTTAGGAACTCCCCGGCGAGAGCGGAGTGTCAAGAGTTTGATTAATCGTGTTGCTCGAACCATCACGGATTGGGGTCTTAAAGATGGGTATTTTACTTCCTGTGAAGATGCCGAAACCTTCTACCACGAACTCTGTCATATTTTAGTTCATCAGAAAGCCGCTTTTAATAGCCCAGTATGGTTCAACGTAGGAATTGAAGAGCATCCCCAATGTTCGGGATCTTTTATCAACTCTGTGGAGGATACTCTGGAGTCGGTTTTAGATCTCATTAAAACAGAGGGAATACTTTTTAAATATGGATCGGGTACCGGGACCAATTTCTCTACCTTACGTTCCTCTAAGGAGAAGCTCTCCGGAGGTGGTAAATCCAGTGGACCGGTTTCCTTCATGCGGGGGTGTGATACCATGGCGGGTATCATAAAAAGTGGCGGTCGTACAGGCCGTGCCGCTAAGATGGCCATTTTGAATATAGATCACCCGGATATTTTGGAATTTATCGACTGCAAGGCCAATGAAGAGAAAAAAGCCTGGGCGCTCATCGAAGCCGGGTACAACGGAGAATTTAATGTGTCCGGTGGAGCCTATGACACGGTGGCTTTTCAGAACGCAAACCACAGCGTTCGGGTTACAGATGATTTTATGTGGGCTGTCTTACAGGATAAGAAATGGCAAACCCGGGCCGTGACTACCGGCGAGGTTGTGGATACCTATTCAGCTCGAGATCTAATGAAGCGGATCGTGGATTCAGCCTATATCTGTGGGGATCCCGGTTTACAATTCGATACCACCATCAATGACTGGCATACCTGTCCGGCTTCCGGTCGTATTCAGGCTTCCAACTCCTGTAGTGAATTCATGTTTTTGGATAATTCGGCCTGTATTCTGGGGTCTCTAAACCTAATGAAATTTCGCCATGAAGGTTCTTGGGATGTAGCAGGGTTCTGCCATGTGGTAAGTATCATGACCATCGCCATGGAGATCCTGGTCGGTAATTCCGGCTATCCCACCCAAACCATCCAGGGAAATAGCCAGAAATTTCGTCCCCTGGGGTTGGGATATGCCAATTTAGGAGCGCTTCTGATGTCGGAGGGTCTCCCCTATGACAGCGATGCCGGCCGGGCTTATGCCGGAGCTATTACAGCCCTCATGAGTGGGCAGGCTTATAAAACCTCTGCCATGATCGCCAGAGAACTCGGTCCCTTCCAGGAGTATGCCGTAAATCGGGAACCCATGTTAAAGGTCATTAAAAAACACATTTCTTATCTGGCTAAAATAGACCGCCTAGAGATATCTCGATCTTTAATAGAGGTGGCCGAACAGGTTTGGGAGGATGCTTATCGCATGGGCCAGCGGTATGGGTATCGGAATGCCCAGGTCACCCTTTTAGCTCCTACAGGGACTATAGGATTTTACATGGATTGTGATACCACCGGGGTGGAGCCGGATATCAGTCTGGTTAAATATAAAAAACTGGCAGGGGGAGGTTTAATCAAAATAGTCAACCGGACGGTTCCGGAGGCTTTGAAAAAGTTGGGCTATTCTACAGAGCAGATCCACGCCATCGTTGAGTATATCGATCAGAACGATACCATTGAAGGAGCCCCGGGGCTAAAACCGGAGCATCTTGCCGTCTTTGACTGTGCGTTCAAACCCTCAAAAGGAACCCGATCCATCCATTATAGCGGTCATCTCAAGATGTTAGGGGCCGTTCAGCCTTTCTTGTCGGGGGGAGTGTCCAAAACCATTAATATGCCCCAGGAGGCGACCCCTGAAGACATCTGGCAGGTATATATGGAGGCCTGGAAGATGGGGCTTAAAGCGGTCGCGGTATATCGAGATGGCTGCAAACGGACTCAACCCCTGAGTACTTCGGTGAGTTGAGAAACCAGGGTTAGAGGGAAAAGGTGGGGTACAGGCGTGCAAACACCTCAGCAGGGAGTGGGTGGCTGAGTAAGTAACCTTGGATCTCGTCACAGGCTTGCGAGCGTAAAAAGGTTAACTGTTCTTCGGTTTCCACTCCCTCGGCGATCACTTTCAACTTGAGACTATGGGCCATGGCAATAATGGCTTTGATAATGGCCGCATTATCCGCATTGTTTGGGATATCCTTCACAAAAGACTGATCAATTTTTAAGGCGTTAATGGGAAAGCGGTTTAAATAACCCAGTGAAGAATAACAGGTACCAAAATCATCTATTAAGATCTGGACTCCCATGGCACTCAATTCTTTTAATATCGGGATGCTGAAATCGAGATCTCTCATGGCAATACTTTCGGTAATTTCCAGTTTAAGGGTTTGAGCAGCCATACCCGTCTCTTTAAGGATCTTTTTGATCAACTCCAGCAAATTTTGATGCTGAAACTGGCGAGCCGACAGGTTTATGGCCACGAAGAGTGGGGGTAGGCCCATATCTTGCCAGGCTTTACTTTGTGTGCATGCCGTTTGTATTACCCATTCCCCGATGGCCACAATCAATCCGGTTTCTTCCGCAACCGGGATAAACTCCCCTGGAGAGATAAGACCCCGCTGAGGGTGTTGCCAGCGTAGGAGCGCCTCAACTCCGGTTATCTTACCACTTTTCAAACATAGGATGGGTTGGTAATAAAGTCGAAACTCCTGCTGTTCGATAGCTCGTCGAAGGCTGGCCTCCAGGTGTAAGAGTTCCACAGCCCGTGTATGCATACCGGCATCAAACACGGCATACCTTGCCTTACCCAGCGCTTTGGCCCGATACATGGCAATATCGGCATCCCGTAGAAGATCGTCGGGTTGGATATACCCTATGGTATTTAGCGCAATCCCTATGCTGGTGGTTGTACAGACCTCCTGTCCATTTAAATTGAAGGGGGACATCAGTTCTTTTTGGATCCTGTCCGAAACACGAATGGCATCATTAAGACTTTCGATCCCATCGAGAAGGATGGCAAACTCATCTCCCCCCAGACGGGCAACGGTATCTCCAGGGCGCAAACACTCCACCAACCTTCGAGCAATCTCAACAAGGAGCTGATCTCCGGCCAGATGGCCCAGACTATCATTAACAACCTTAAAGCGATCCAGGTCCAGAAAGAGGACCGCAAACTGATAATTCTGACGGCGTTTTGAACGCTCGGTTGCATGCTCCAGGCGATTCATGAACAGAGCTCGATTGGGTAGGCCTGTTAAGGCATCGTGAAACGCATCATGCAAGAGTTGCATTTCGGCCACCTTACGGTCGGTAATATCGGTCTGAGAACCGGCCATGCGATAAGCCTTCCCTTCTGCATCTCGAACTGCAAGTCCTCGACTTAGCATCCAGCGGTAAGTTCCGTCCTTATGTTTCATCCGATGTTCGTTTTCAAAGGGAGTGAGGCCTTCCAGATGTAAATCGATTCGTGCCTTTAAATTTTCAATGTCCTCAGGATGCACCCGGCTAAACCACTCCTCGAGGCTATTTTTGATCTCGTTTTCCTCATAACCGAGCATCGACTTCCAACGGGGAGAGTAATAGATCTCACCAGTTTTCAAATTCCAATCCCACAGTCCATCGTTAGCCCCACGGGCAGCAAGGGCATATCGTTCTTCACTCTCTCGCAACGCATCCTCCGCCCGCTTGCGCTCTATGGCAAAGGCAATATGACTGGCGATGGTTTGCGCCAACTGAACTT
Source organism: Candidatus Limnocylindrales bacterium (assembly GCA_035559535.1). Taxonomy (NCBI): domain Bacteria; kingdom Bacillati; phylum Chloroflexota; class Candidatus Limnocylindria; order Candidatus Limnocylindrales; species Candidatus Limnocylindrales bacterium. The sequence goes on along the minus strand of DATMBG010000042.1, from coordinate 63,571 downwards.
CCTCATCGGTGAACTCATGCAGGGTGTTATAATAAATCATAAATTTCCCTAACAACTGACCTTGATACACCAGGGGAATGAAACCGAGAGCCCGGATGCCCTCCTTTAAAATGGCGGGTCGGAGAGACTGCAAACTCGGCTCCTTTTCCACATCAGGAACCAGGATCGGCTGTGGGTTCTTTTCGTGGCGTGACCACGGACAATGACCTTCTCCAGCTTTTCGGTAGTTATCGGAAAGTCCTCTCCAGGCTTTAAAGCGGATGATGCCATCCGGATCAAATAGTAACACCGAAGCCCGATCCGCCTTCAACGTACGTTGCAAAGCGTTCAGAGCTTCGGTGTAGATCTCTTCGAGAACTTCTGCACGGCTGGTGGCACTGTTGAGATGGTAAATACTCTGAAGTTGCTCAATGCGTTGTTGTAACTGTTCTTCCGTCCGCTTATGCTCGGCCAACTCTTGCTGGATTGAATGGTACAATTGGGCATTATCCGGGGTCATCAGGGTCAATCCTTTGATGAGTTCACTTTTCAGCTCTTTTTCTAATTTCGAAAGATCAATAAAACCCCAAACAACAAGTGTTCTCACCATCGAGGTTAGGGGTAATGCCAGGAGCTTTTTCAAAAATTCTAACATAGAATCTTTTTTATTTTGGGAATTAAATCCTTCTCTCCAGGTAGCGCCCGGATCCTTTAAGCTTTTGTTCTCTGAGATGGGTTAATCACTCTCTCCCCTATTGCTGGGTTTATATCCTTTCCAAACAAATTTGGAAAACATTCATTAACTTTCAAACTCTACCTGTATATCTTAAATTCCTTAGAGATGCAATCAAAAAATCACCTGAAAATTTTTATTGATTTTCAACTTTTTTGATTTATGTTTGTCTAATCTAAAACCAGGGGATTCATTCTCTTTAGAGGGTTTTCTAACCTTAAATTCTCAAGGAGTCCATGATTTGAAACAGCTCGGATTGAATAAGTTGCCTCCTGGGGAGGGGCGGTCCTTACTTTATACCCCATTTCAATACTGATTTGGTATAAGAGGTGATGCCAATTTCCGACTGAGATGGGTTATTGGTCGGACGCTGTGGTTGGTGCGATGTTCACCCTTGGACAAGCCTGTCTTGAGTTTATCCAGGGGTTTAGGTAGGAATTCTAAAGGGGATTATAGAAGAAAAGAAACACGTGGACAAGCCTGTCTTGAGTTTATCCAGGGGTTTAGGGCAAATGGGGAAAGACTGTGGAGATTATGGCGTAGTTCGAGTCGATCTAAATGATGGTTGGACCCTGTATATGAAACTGACCTGAGTAGATGAAAAATACCACCCATTGTCGCCCCTTAACGCTCTGAAGATAGCTTCCATCTTTATCGGATAAAATACTCATCTTGCTATAGGGAGCCAGACGATAAAGGTCGTACCGGCTCCCTTTTCACTGATACACTCAATCTCTCCCCGATGCTCTTTAAGAATCTGCCGAACCAAGGGTAACCCTAGCCCACTCCCCTTGGCTTTGGTGGTAAAAAAGGGCTCAAAGATTCTCTCGAGATTTGCTTTGTCAATGCCAACCCCGGTATCGACTATCTCAATTTCAACTTTTCCGTCTCTCGTTCGAGTCGTCACAACTAACCGCCCTCCCTGGGGCATGGCTTCCATAGCATTTCGAAATAGATTAAGAAAAACTTGCCGAAGCTGATTGACATCTATGAGTACTTCTGGTAAATCCGCCTCAAAGACCTTCCGAACTGAAATCCTTTTCTCATAGAGCTCTAACGCTAAAAACTCCAGAAGCTTCATTAAAATTGTGTTGATATTCCCACGCTTCAGTTTGGTTTTCGGCAGCCGGGTAAACTCATGGTACTCGGTTACAATACTGGCTAAACGTTCCAGTTCAGATCTGATAACTTCTAAACTCTTCCTCGCCTCTTGGGTCTGAACCTCTGGAGCAGTTAAGGTCTCTTCCAGCAGTTCTATATTGAGCAGGACAGAAGTCAGGGGATTCATCAATTCATGGGCTACCGTAGCACAGATCTGCTCCACGGCTGTTAACCGCTCTGCCTCAGCTACCTGCCGGTAAAGGGTTCGCTTTTCGGTGATATCTTTAACATAGACAATAGCTTGAACGACCTTTCCATCTGGATTTTTCAAAGGAAACGTGGAAATCTCCATCTCTATTCGCCGTCCCTTTTCAGCGATTCCGACCCGTTCCAGGTGGACAGGTTTCCCGGACTCAAAGGTTATACATACGGGGCATGGTTCCTGAGAAGGTTCAGCCCCTTGAAAGGGTTGGTGGCAATCCTGGTGGATAAAATCATTGGCAGACTTGCCCATCAGAGATAGAAACCCCTGGTTAACCGCTTCAATGGTATGATCTTGGCCCACCATTAAAAGCCCGTCCGTGATTCCTTCAAAGAGGGTCTGGAGTTTGATTTCACAGGCAATTGTTTCGTTTTTTGGAGCGCGATTTTCTTTTTGAGTTATCTCCATAATAAATTCCTCCTACTTGTTTCCTCTTTATTAAATTTGTCATTTAAACTGTGAGATCGTTACGCCGAAATCTTGATGGTAGCAAGTTCAGTCGGAGCGGTCTGTTATACCAAATTCAGATGATTACCTTGCATGTGTCATTCTGAGCGATAGCGAAGAATCTTGTCGTGGCTGAGGCAAGACCCTTCATTTCGCTCAGGGTGACAATGCACAATATTCAAGTAGATTTGGTATTAAACCCAAATTAAACAGTTGGGTGAGTAGTACACTGTTTACTTAGTTTTGTTTAACGTTTAAGTGGTCCTCACCCCCGGCCCCTCTCCCTCTTCTCCCTCCCCGACCACGGGGAGGGAAGGGGTGGGGGCGGAGAGGGGAGCTGGGGAGTGAAAGCAGCCCTATGAGGTTAAAATTAAGGTAACAGGGTAGTAGTTATTGTCTTTATCATGTCTAATTTTGAGAACGCGTGAACGAAGCCTATTTTTGTAGAATCGCTTGCAGGCTTCCACTCCGGGTGAAGAGGGTGTAGAAGCCAGCAAAAACCAATATGCCTCCGATGAGATATTGCGTGCTGTAGGAATAACGACGGGCAACACGTATCATTGTTTCCCAGGCCTTTTCCGAGTAGACGGCTATCACCAGTGGAAGAGACAGTCCCAGACCAAAGACAAAGAGGCTTGAAAACCCAAACAAGAGCTGGCCCGAGAGAGCTGCCCTCCCAAGCAGGGCCAAGATCAGGGGACTGGCACAAGCCGGGACCGCCAGACCGAAGGCTCCTCCCAGCAGAGTTGTCATGGAACTCTCAGAGAGACGTGGAAAAGGTAATGTGAAGCTCCATACAGGGCCTTTCATTAAAATGATCAAACCGAAAACCATATACAACGTGCCCAAAAAGAGGATGTAATGGCTTTGAATCCCAATGAACTGTTGGCCTAGGAGAGCCGCAAGCAGTCCGATAAGGCTTAAAAAAAGTGCTCGGGTCAGTGTAAAAAGCAAGCTTTGAAGGATCCGGGCACGCTGGGTAAAGGGTAACAGGTATTGAAGGAAGATGAGATTGGCCCCTAGCGAGCAGGGCTCGATAAAACCCAAAAGGCCTAGCAAGAAAGGCAGTATGATACTACCCGCAGCGGACGTTCCGCTCCAGATTTCCATGAGAGTTCCGTGCATTATGATCCTTTAAAGGTATTAAGGAATAATATTCTTTTTCGATTGTTTTGGAACCATTGAGACAAATTTTTCAATTCGGTTGTTGAAGAAATCGCTCACGAAGACAGATCTCTGCGTGTCTACAGCAACTCCAGCCGCATAGTGAATCTGGCCCAGGTCACTGCCAAGTCCTCCCCACCAGCTAACCAGTTTCCCCTGGCCCGTAAACTTCTGCACCCGATGATTGAAGGCATCTGCCACATAAACATAGCCTTCCTGATCAATTGCCACTGCCTTAGCCAGACGAAACCAGCCAGGCCATTTCCCTGAAAGGCCGTAACTGATCCCACCCCATTTGGTAAGATAGTGTCCATCTCGAGTAAATTTCTGGATCCGGTGGTTGTAGGCATCCACCACAAAGACCTCGCCTTGGTTATTGACGGCCACATCAGTAGGGTAATGGAATCTCCCACTCCAACGGCCGTTGCTTCCCCACTGGAGCAGGAATTTTCCATCAGCGGTAAATTTCTGGACCCGGTGATTGTAAAAATCGGTCACATAAACCTGACCGTAGTGGTCTGCCGCGACTCCAGTAGGGGCGTCAAATTCCCCATCGCCTTTTCCATGCTGCCCCCATTGAACAATTAGGGTACCATCGTTATGGAGCTTAGAAATTTGATCGGCGAGAAAATCGGCGACATAAACGAAATCTCCTACCGCTGCTACAGCTACCGGTCTTTTAAAACCCTTCCATTGGGCACAAAGGATCCGTCGTCTTGGAACTTTTCAATCGCTCCGTTTTCTGCATCAGCCACGTAAAGAAATCCGCCTTCCCAAGCAAGCCCCATAGGGTGACGAAAGTTTCCTGCTCCTTCTCCTTCCTGGCCCCACTGCAAGATAGCCCGATACGTCTCTTTGGGAGATATAACTTGTAGTAAGCGAAGCGAATCTATCGGAAACAGGCTAAAGAAAAGGACTGCTAGAACAATCGCCAGAGCTATAAGAATCCCAAATCTTTTCATGGTGAGATAGTGTAAGGATAGGGATAGTCAGCTCGCTGGATCGCTTCCCGTATCTCGGCAAGAGTCACCCTCTTCCCCAGAGCAACGACCACCCGGATTTTCTCTTCTTTCCAAAGCAAATCCACCCTTTGAACCCCCTCCAGCTCTAATAACCGCTTTTCCAGGCCGTAAGCACAGTAGGGGCCAGGGATGCCAGGAACGGACAGGATAATCTCTTCCTCTCCTGCCAAAAGGAAGCCCGATCTTAACAAGATCGTCACAGCAAGGGCAAGTAAGAATATCACCGTCAGTGACACATAAAAGACTTTCATGGGTACTCTCCGACTTGCATGAGTTTTTCTCTCAACTGATTCTCGCTGACTCCACCCACAAAGGCCACCTTCTCATTGATAACCAGGGCTGGGGAGACCATGACACCATACTGGACAGCAAGCTCCGCGTGATCTATGAGGTTGATGATCTCCACTTTCACATCGGGAAAATCAGGCCAGACCTTCTCGATAACTTGTTTGGCCCGGTCGCAACGAGAACAACCAGAGGTGGTCAGTAGTTTCAGATGAATCATATTCTCTCCTCCTTCTGCTTCTTGATCCCTCGAATAGCGACCTTACCTAGAGGGACAAGGATGAAAATCGTAAAAATGGCTAGGAGTGGGCCGAAGAGGCTATTTACCGTTACCTGGTCATCGCCATGAGCCTGCACCAGAACCGGCATCAGAACCAGCAGTGCTATCACACCCAAAATCTTAAGCGGTTTTTTCCACATACCTATTTACCTCCTTCTTTTGAAGGTTTTTAGCATAGCCCCAAAGGATTGGAATTACAATTAGCAGGGCCAGAAAGATCCAGGGGCCATAGAGCAGCAACGGGTCATGAACTGGCATATCGCCCAGTTGCTTTTCCACATAAGCGCTTTCGGCAATCTGCTCACCACCGATAATCATTACTACCCTATTCCAAACTTTATGAAAAATAGACTCTTCCCACCAGGCATGGCCGAAGATGGGTTTTGGGGTGATGAGAGCGGCAAAACCAATAAGCCCCCACCCCACCAGTTGTTGCAGTGCCTCCTTCTTGTTAAGGATCCACCCCATGGAATTGACTCCCCAAATGGCCAGGATCGAGATGGCCAGGAGAGGTGTGGCGCGGCCAAGACCATGAATGAGTCCAAGAATCCCTCCTGTCATAAGGTTTCCTATTCCAGCTATATAGGTTAGCAACACATAGAAGGCCGGATTGGGGCAGCCGATCCCGGCGTTTCCAAGTAGAATTCCCATCAAAAAGGCTTTGAAATAATTAGTCGGTGATCCTGCCATAAAACCAGGCAGAGACCCGGAATAGGACGGTCCTTTATAGGAAATTAATCCTAACTCCGACAGCCCAAAGAGATAAGCCGCCAGTCCCGCGACCAACCACATCAAAAGGGTCGCCCGGTCCAGATAGAGGATCTTCCCTAGGGCTGCCATAGCTACTCCATAGGCAGTCAGTGTGATCGCCATTCCAATGGAAAAGAACAAAGCGATAAGAAAACCCTTTTGATAGCCCTTGCCCATGGATAGTGGAACGATTACAAGCAGAGCAGGTAACGTACACGGTAACAGGATCATTGAAAGTCCGGCTACGTAAGCCAGCGTGAGACTGGCGGCCTGAGCCGGAGACGTGGCCAGGGAAAAGAGCCCAATCACGGTTATGGCCAGAAGGACCAAAGCCATGGAGACAAAGATAATTTTTCCTTTGTTAGAGTTATTCATATTTCTTGCTCTCTTTCTTTTTTATGTTACACGCTGATTTGAGTTGTTTATGTCTAGAAATCGGAGAATATCCCTGAATATTGTGAATAATTCTCAGGGTAGCAGAAGGGGATTTTCCCCTTCTGCGACGGTCTTTATTGCTTACTCTTTAGCATCATCTCTTTACCGCAGCAGCAACGCGGTGGTAAATTACCGCCCTTGCCTGACGCAGGTGCCTTCGTCACGGTAATTTCACACCCACAATTAGGATCGGGACATTGGTAAATCTCGCCTTCCTTGAGAGCCATCCAGGATCACCTCCTTACTTCTATAAAACAATTTCTTTAGAGCCGTTCATGATTCCCAGGATACTTTTAGGATAAGCCTTCCAGTATGCTGGAAGGTCAAGGGTTTTTTAAGTTCATCAGATTTATTATATTGGCTACATTACTAAAGCCTCCTTGAACTGAAACTCATTTTTCTTTCGCCCAAGGTAATAGGCCTCATCTATGGAAAGAAGGAAGGTTCCCGGGGTCTTTGAAATCCAGGTAGTACCTGCTTCCGCAGAACTGAAAAAATACACGTAGTGGCAAAAGTTGGCAATCACATTCTCGCGAATTTTGGCAGCTTCTGGTGTTATAAAAGACATAACGGCACCAGCCGGGTCGAGTTGCTTGACGTCTTTCGGGGTTACCGTAAGCCGGATCTTGGCTCCCGTCACAGGACAGGTAGACTCTACACGAGCAGTTTTCTGGATAATCTCAGGGATAAATAAACTATCCCAGGCGCACCAGGTGTACAGCGTATGACCGTTGACCTCAAAACGGTGTGACATGGGTTTTAGGGTCAGTCCCCAAAACCCTATGATACGATCTTTTTCATCATAATAGATCCCCCACCATCGACTCAGAATATCGTTTACAACGTCATTTGAGACGTGAAGCGTTTGTGGCTTTTTGTCATGGGGCACGGGTTGACCTACGGCCAAAAGCCGATATATTTGTACAAAAACCTTTTGCTCTTCTGCGCTGAGTTTTGGTAATGAATTCCTTATCAGGGCAACTATCTCCTCCAGGTCTAATTTTTTCTTTTCCATGGATTTACCTCCTTTTGGGGTCACTTAAGTGTCTGGTTATCGCGGTGTCTTGTGGTCAATGGTCACTGCATAATCTTTACCTTCCCAGTGATCTCCTTCCACCCATCGGAAGGTAAAGCGGATCGGGGCACGCTGCTCTAACGCAATTGGGATATCCACGAACTCGATACCAAGGGCCGTTGGCGTTGACCGTGTATCGTAAACGTCCTGCCACTCATTATCCGTCCAGTGCAGCCAGAAAGCTGCTGGTGCCTGAACCCGCAGCACCTGCCCCGGTACCACTTGCCGGACCTGACGGTTTGGCTTCCACACCTCAAGGTCCTTGCGCCCCCGTCCGACCAGATAGCGCTCGGCTACAATTGGGATCAGGTCGAACACCTGGCCGTCAGCAACAGACCGTAACAGTTTGATATATTCGGCGTGGGCCCACATCAGAGGCATGGCCGAGCCCGCAGGCCGCCCCAGGTACATCTTGATCTCAGGCCGGTCTGCTTCATCCCACACCTGCTCAGGAAGCAGGCCACCTCTGGAAGCGAATCCCTCCATCGCGCGGATGTATGGTCTCGCGTCGCGGCCAGCTGCAAGCTCATAGTGGCCCCGCTCCCCTGTGAGAAGCGGCCAGGCCCGTCCCTTTCCCCATCCTTCAAATGGGCCGCCATCCGGACGCTGGCCGTATCCGTCATGGTTGTAGCGATGCCAGCAGGGACCGAAGGGGGTATCTACCTTGAGCACAGCGTCCACGACTTGGAGCGAATCCTCGATAAGCGGGTCTCCTGGCTTGCGTAGGCCGTAACGGACCAATTCCAGGAAACCGGCATCGACGATGTCTTTGGCCGGAAACTCCCAGGGCTCCCCCGGTGGCCGGTTGCGAATTGCCAGCATGCCACGATTGGGATCTTCGTCCGGAGCGGGATCGTGGATATCCGTCGGATGGATGCGGATGTAATGCCTGGGAATCTCTGGCAATAGACCCCCCTGGGTCGTCACCGTCCAGCGCTCGACATGGGACTCCAGGAAGTCCGCATAATCCTGCAGGAAAACGGCGAGCTTTTCCTGCCTACGAGATCTGGCAAAGTCGGCTGCGCAGATGAGAGCCGCAATAGTCACTGCAAGGGTCGAGGGGGAGTATCCGCTGTTCTCTTCCCAGCGCTCCTGCTGGGTCATGGGACCTTGACGAATCAAGTAAGTGGCCGCGGCCCTGACCATGAGGTAAGGATCGAACTCACCCAAGGCTTCAGCCTTCCAGAGCTTCCAGGCGAGGATCACAGGGAAGGCGACCTCGTCGAGTTGGATGCCGCTCCAGTAAGGCGTTCCATCCAGCCAGAAGTTTTGTGGGAAACCCCCATCTGGACGCTGCGAGCAGGCCAGATAGATAAGGGCTCTGCGGGGGGTTATCAGGTCCCCGCAGGCCAGCAATCCTGTAACACTGTGAACCATGTCGCGGGTCCATACCAGATGATAGCCACCGAGGTCTTCATCCCCCTTGGCGTCCCCCCAAGGAATGCTCGCTGAGGCGATCAAGGCACCCGCAAAGGTTTTGTCTTCGTGGGCCAGCAGCAAGCTATGGCTGATCCGATAGATCCGTCCTCCGTCCCCGGAGTACTTATCCAGCTCCGGTATATCGCAACAGACACGGTACCACTGGGCGATGTATTTTTCTCGATGATCGGCGAAGGGTACGCTCAGTGATTGGGTGAGGGTGGTTACTGCTGCGTGGAGTCCGTCACCGAAGGCCAATCCTAGCGTAAACTCTTTGTCTTTCGCAAGGTCTATTTGCCCGATGACCGCGACATTCCCATTCTCAGCCCGTTGGAACTGCCAGTCCATCTGAAAGTTGTCGTGGAGGTCTTGCCAGCCATCACTGAAACCCACATAGCCGCAAGATGTCTTGGTGAACCCCACATTCACTCCCATTGCCAGATAGGTACGGCCTTTCCATGCTACGAGGAGGTCACAGCCGGCAGCATGAAACCTCCGGGCTGAGTTGCCCCATCCGCCCACCTCCAGATGAGGCGCCATCAATACATAAACCTGCAAGCGGTTTAACCAATCTTCTGAAGCCTCAATAGCTTCGATTCGGGCGTGTACTAACACACAAGATTGATGAGGATCAGAGAGAATCTCCTTGATGATCCGATATCGCCCTTCAGGGTCGGTGCTCACGATGCGATAGCCCAGGGTGTCTCGCTCGAGGTACTCGACTTCGCTAACCAGGTTGCGCTTTTCTTCATGAAAAAAGGTTTCGCCGTCACTGAGGAGAAATTGGAGATCCCTGATCTGCGGACGGTCTATGGTGGGATAGTAAACCTCAGTGAGGATGCCATGGGATATAGTGAACCATACCCGGCTGGACGTGGAATAGGCCGTTCCCACCCCTTCCTTTGAACTCAAGGTCCACCTGGGTGGAATCCCTGGGTAGCCAAAGGCCTGCCCATCGTTTGTCAAGATATTTTCATTCATAAGAGTCCCCCTCTTCCCAGGTCTCACAGGTAAGAGAGATCAGAAAGTACTCATTCCAGGTTCTCTGGATCTGATCCCTGACTTTTCCTAATCAAACGAGACGTTTGACCTACTCGGCACAGCAGCTCAGCTTAGAGACATCCTTTGTAAACGTCTGGGCCACCATCCGGATAGCCTCGGATAGGGTTGGATAAACATGAACCGTTTCGATGAGATCATCCGCTGTGAGCTTAAACTTAACCGCCAGGGCCGCTTCATGGATGATGTCCGCTCCCCGATGGGCTATCAAATGGACTCCTAAAACCTGTCGGGTCTTTTTATCCATGACCATTTTCACCAGCCCCCGAGTATCCCGAATGGCAGCCGCCTTGGGGACATGGGCCAGATCCAGGCAGTTAGCATCTACCTCATAGCCTTGATCTCTGGCCTGCTGAACCGTTAATCCTACGCTGGCTACCTCTGGATCGGTAAAGATCGCCCTCGGAATGGCCCAATAGTCCATCTTTTTATGAGCCTTGGGGTTCAGCATGTTCTCAGCGGCCACCACCCCTTCCCGGGCTCCCACCGGCGTGGCTAAAGGCGCTCCGGTCACATCCCCTGCCGCCCAGATATGGGAAGCCGTGGTTCTCATTTCTTCGTTCACTTTCACAAAGCCTTGCGGGTCGAGCTTAACGCCCACCTTTTCTAAGCCCAGATCCTTCGTGTTAGGTACAACACCGGTAGCTAACAACAGCTTCTCACCGACCAGATCTTGTTTCTGACCCCTGACTTCAACGGTCAGACGAACCTGCCCTTCTTGTTGGATAACCTTAACCAGATTTGCCTCAAACACCAGCTTCACCCCTTCTTCCTCCAGGACCTTCCTTAAAACCGCCGCCACTTCTTCATCAAAAGTTTTGATGAGCCGGGATCCTCGCTCGATCATCGTGACCTGCGTTCCGAACCGCTGGAACATCTGACCCAGTTCCGCTGCGATATATCCCCCTCCAATAATCAGCAAAGATTGAGGTAATTCCTTGAGCTCCATGCTCTCCCCGCTGGCCAGCAAATCGCTGGTGAGGTACCCCACTTCCGATAATCCTTCAATATCGGGAATCTGGGTTCTCCCTCCTGTGGCAATGAGGAACTTCTCTGCTTGAAGAACTTGATCCCCAACCTGAACCTGATGGGGGGAGATGAACCGGGCTGGTCCGGTAAAGATAGTTATTCGCTCATCCTCTTCGGCAATGCTGATATATTTTTTGTATCGGAGCCGCTCTACCAGCTCATCCTTCTGGGCGATGAGACGACCAAAGTCCAACCTTTTCTGCTCCAGCTCAATGCCGTCAAAGGGCTGGTTACGAGCGCTGTAATAAATCTCAGCGGCTCGAATCAGGTTTTTACTCGGGATACATCCCCGGTTGACACAGGTCCCACCCACGACCCGGCTTTCCGTCATGGCCACCCGAGCCCCTAATTCAGAGGCTTTGATGGCCGCAGCAAAAGCTGCCGAACCGGATCCCAGGATGACTAAATCGTAATGTGATGGCTTTTCTTTTTGCTTCATAAGAACCTCGACTGGTGTGGGAGTATAGAGGTGTGGGAGTAATTCCCGCACTCCCACACCTCCATACTCCCACACTGGTTTTCCAGCTGCCCTTTCAGCTTCTGGAAGTTTGACCATAGCCCGTCAGCACTTCCCCTGACCTTTCTTCCCCAAAGGGGAGCAACTTCAGAATCGTACCCTGGTCCCGGACATATCGCTGGAGGATAACTCCCATCACGATACCCATGGCAATATGAGCTAATAGGCTTACCATAAACAACCCCGGACCAAAGTTGATCCCAAAGGGTCCCACTCCCATGGAGAGCATGGCCGGGCTAATCATCATCCCGATCTCAACAAAAGCCGCTGAGTAGATTAAGGGACCGATCCAGCTTGTCTTGCCGAAAATTAGGGCGTATACAATCCCGAAGGCACATCCATTCCAGAAATGGTAGGCATACCCAATAAAATCAGATAAGGCATTGGGGCCTTCCAGCATGTTTCCCCAGATCATAACTCCGAACATCCGTGGCATGTTGCCGGGCATGTAACCCAGCTTAAATCCCGTGAGTCGTACTATATCTAAAGCAATAGCCGCTGCGAACCCAGCCCACATCCCGGCCCACATCCGGTTGAAGAGCCTTTGCTCACCGGAGACATAGGCATAGATCAGGATCCCTATAAATAGGATGAAACCTGGAACTACCAGATACCAGAAATACGTGCTCCAGGAGATGAACCCGGCCGGGCTGAAGACGGTAAGGTTTGGAGAAACTCCAACACTCGCCAGAACTATCAAAGTCAGCAGCAGTTCTTTGGTATGCCGATGTCTTTTTATAAGCCCTAGGATCACCAGAGCGCCTCCGACTATGAAGGCTACAATGGCCATAAGGATTATCGAAGTATAAAGGAATTTATCAACCATAAGACTAACCTCGCTTTCAAAGTAAAACTAAAGGGGTTAGGGGTCCGCACTCATCCCCAGCCCCTAACAACTAACCCCTGGATTTAAATTATTTTGTGGCGCTATCGGCAATGGCCTGAAGAATGCCATCCAGAGTCTTACCCAGCTCATCCAGCTTGGGATTCTTGTAAACTGCCAGAGCCACTGAAGGCTTATGGTAACTGACCACGGTTTTTCCCTCCTTATTTTCGTAGACATAGATTCTTAAGGGTATCTCCAACCCGGCAGCGGGATTGCTCTCAAAAAGGATCTTACCAAAATCGGGGCGAAACACCTCATACGTTTTGCTCCCTTTGATGTTCATCCCTACCATGGTGAGCATATTTTGATGGTCAATTTTGTTGACAGCCATCACTTTGTTAGCCGTGATCGCATCCTCCAGTTGTTTGATGGTTTTATCAAATGGAGAATTAGAAACCTTCTCGACCCGTCCATCCTGAGCCAGGATCAGGCTTGTAGGGAGCATGAATATGCCCATTAATGCAAGGGTTAATAGGGGTATGCCGAACGTATAAACTTTAAATTTTTTGAACATGGTCTCCTCCTCTAAAGTTAAGGTTTAAAATTTGGTAACTGTTCACCCTCACCCCCAGCCCCTCTCCCACGCTGTAGGAGAGGGTAAGAGGTTAGAATCTCTTCTCCTCGTTCCCCCTCTCCCGAAGCCTCGGGAGAGGGGTTAGGGGTGAGGGCCTGAATAGTTACAAAAATTGAGAGGTTTACCCCTTAGGGGCTTGGTCTAACAAGGACTTGATTAAATGATGGGCGGCCTCACCCTCCCAGTCCCTCTCTCCTGTCAGCCATCCAACCACCTTCCCCTGTGGATTGATAAAATAACTGGTGGGAAGTCCGCGAACTCCATAGGCTTTAACCGCCTCCTTTTCTGTATCGATGCCAACCGGAAAATTTAATCCACGTTCTTCCAGAAATGCTTTGACCACCTCCGGATTCCCAAAATCCAGGGATACCCCTATCAGAACGAACCCTTTATCCTTATACTGCTCATAAAGCTTGGCCATTTTAGGAAGCTCCTTGGCACAAGGGCCACACCAGGTCGCCCAAAAGTTGAGGAGAATGGCCTTGCCCCGATAATCCTTCAGGTGAAGCGCTTTTCCATCTGGAGTTTGTATGATAAAATCCGGGGCTTCTAGAGCTTCCTTAACCTCTGATCCCCCAAGGGCTTTTAAAGCCTGATTCTCAGCCTCTCCAGGTTTTACTACAAACCAGAGCATCAAAATGAAAAGAATAAAACTTCCCAGGATGACGCGGACTGCCCATGGAACGAAGGTTTGTTTTGGCCGATTTCTCATATTCTTAATCCCTCCTTAGCTGTTATTGGATTATTCAGATAGGTTGCGATGAGAGAATAACTGCGTTTCCTCTCTAACCGTCAACCTCTCTGATCTTGCTTTCTGTTTTTTAAAAGATTTTCAATCTTCTCTTTGGCTGTTTCGTAAGTAAAAAAACCAACGATATAGTCCACCGGCTGCCCATCCGCGGATTTAAAGACCAGATAAGGAATTGCCTTTAGATTTTCCTGCCGGGCCAGCCGGAGCGAGTCATCATCTGTGATCATATTGACCCACCGGAAGCGTACTTTTCCCTGGTAGGTTTTCTCCAGGCTTTCTACAAGGGGGTTTAAGACTGCGCAGGTGGGACAGGGTTCCCAAAAATAGAGCACTTGAGGCGTAGAAGCGGCGGCAACCAAAGCTGCCTGGTCCGATGACGGATGATTGGCATGGGAGTAAGGGAGATAAGAAAAAACCACAAAGGTCAGGACCGTGAGGGTTGAAAAGATCAACAAGGCCTTGTTAAACCTCGTGTTGACCATCTGGCATCCCTGGGTGGTACAGCGGGTCTTCTCTCGAAAGTATAGATAATAGGAAAAAGCCAAAGCTGTTAGACCTAGAGAGAGAAAAACCCTTTTATATTTTAACAAGCCAACGGTTAATCCGGCACTTCCCAGCCCTATAGCCAATAGGGCTATAGGGCCAAAACAACAAATCAATGCCATCAGCGTAGATAGTAGACTAAATTTTCCTGCTTTCAAAGAATGACCTCCTTTGCTTGGGTAGCCAGGTCGTCAGGTTACTGGTGACCAACCTGACGACCTAACCAACAAGCCACCTAAGCCAAAAGCTCCATCAATCGTTTGGGATTAAATCCTATGACCACCTCATCCCCGATGAGGACCGTAGGCGTTGCCATGGTTCCTCCAGCCTTCTGAACCATTTCATCCAGAGCTTCCGGATTCTCGCTAACGTTAATGTCCGTGAACGCAACCCCTTTTTGCGAAAGAAACTCTTTCGTCTGCTTACAAGCGGCTCAACCGGTGGAACTATAGACAATGACTTTTTTAGACGTCACGTGAATACCCTCCTTTTAGAGATCGACTTGGGTTCTTCATGCCTTGTCCTTCACCTGAGTGTGGACTATAGGCAAAGGACTAGGGACTAGGAACTCATGACCGATCCTCCACTTCTTTGCTAAGGATTTTCAAACCAAAAACTAATGCAAAAAGGAAATAAACCAGAGCTACAACAAAAATTAGCGTCTGGTTTGCTGCGATAAACCCACCCCAAGCTGTTCCCCCTAGTAAAACCAACGTTAAAGGGAGATGGCAGGGACAGGTAATAAAAGCCGTGACCAAAAGCAAATATCCCTTCAGGGTTCTCTTTTCCTGGGTCGATTTCATGAATCAAACCTTCGTTAAATTTTATCTTTGGCACCTTTCTTTCCCTTCAACAGAAGGCAGGATCACCTTATAGCCCAGTTTCGAGATCTCTTCAGTGATCCGTTGAAGGGTAATCTGATTTTTCATATATTCCACATAGACCTCCTTTTCCTTTGTATACACCAAAGCCTTCCTGATCCCATCCACCTTCTCCAGGGCCGGTTTGATTTTCAGCTCATCCTCAGGACCCTTGAGACCTTCGATGGCTAACGTGATCTCCACCAGATCCTTGGGAGGAAGAAACGCCATATATCCCGCCTGGTTCACTGCCGCTACCATCTGATCCGGAGTGACCTTTCTAGCCTCATACTCCACATAAGCTGAAGCCTTCTCCAGACTGACCTCAACTTTTTTTACACCTTCCAGCTTCTCCAAAGCTGCTTTCACCGCCGGAGGTCACTTTTCACAGAGCATCCAACCTACCTTGATGGTCACTTTCCGAAGGTCCTCAGCATAAACCGAACTTGGGTGTAAAGAAAACAGCGAGATCAAAAGCGTTAGAGCTATACTCAGCCAGGCTGCGTCCTGAGCCCTTCGGCTTCGCTCAGGACAGGCTGGTCGAAGGGTTGAAAAAAGGTTAAAACTTTTCATAGCACTCTATCCTTCCTTATTCAGAAACACAGTTAGGATCCCAGGAAGGACCGCCCCGGTATACAGCTCCCTGGGTCAGTGGCCTTTCTTCTCGTTTCTCAAGGTCCATCACATAAATATTGCCACCCCGCTCATAGGCAATCTGTTTCCCATCGGGAGAGAAAGCAGGTTGGATATCGGACGTATTGTTATAGGTAAGCCGGGTTTGATTATGGCCGTCGCTGTCCATGAGGTAGATCTCAAAGTTTCCATCTCGGTCCGAAGTAAAGACGATCTTTTTCCCATCGGGGGAGAAGGCGGGATCCATGTTATTTCCAGCGTTAGAAGTGAGCCGTTTGAGTCCGGTTCCGTCAATATTCATTACGTAGATCTCCATGGGGCCGTTCCGATCCGAGACAAAAGCGAGTCGCTTTCCATCGGAAGAGAAGGCCGGACAGGCATTGTTAGATGGTTCCTGGGTCAATCGTTGCAGTCCGGTTCCATCCGTATTCACCACATAGATCGCAAAATTCCCATCCCGGTTCGTCTGGAAAGCGACCTTACCTCCAGCGATGGTCGGGCAGGAGTTAGCTTTTGGGTTATGGGTCAGATTTCTCGGCTCACTTCCATCGGTGTTCGCGATATAAATCTCCTCATCCCGGTCAAAGACGATTTGCTTTCCATCCGGAGAAAACCAGGGATTACTGTCCCAGTGGCCCGAGGTCAGGTCCTTTATATCTGTTCCGTCTATTCGAATGGTAGAAATTCTAAATTCTTTCTCTCCCCTCTTGGTATGGAAGGCAATTCGGCAATCTGGGGTGGCAGCCCTCACCCCCTTCCCCCTCTCCCAGAGCTTTGGGAGAGGGGGACCAAAGGGGTGAGGGGTTGAGAAAGCACTTCCCAGGATTAAAAAGCTGGATAGAGCCATATAAAGCATAACCTTTTTCACTTTTCCTTACCTCCTTTTACATCATCTTTCCCCCCAGGGAGAAGAACATCATGATCTTATCCACGTACTCATGGAACAACGGAGCGTGGGTTACTTCAAATCCCACGATCCGGAGCAGGACCACCACGACCAAAGCACCCAGGATGGCCGAGGCAAATCCCAAAGCTTCCACGGTCAACCCCAGTTTGGGATCCAGGAGCTTCCCATAAGCCCAGAAATTTCTGAGGTCCAGGGCGCTGGCCAGAAAAAAGCCCAAAATCCCTCCGTAGGTTACGGTATAGGTTTTCCAAAGGAAAGCAGCTACGAAGAGATGTCCCACCGGGGATAAGGGGATGACCAGAGAAATAGTCGCTCCGAGAATTACGTTTAAAATTTCCGTGAAAACTCCGCCACCGCCCACTGTTGAGAAATCTATCCACCATTCGGTTCGTCCGGCGGCCGCAATAAACCCTGCCAGAATAATCCCCAAGATGACGTTCTTCCAGATCACTTTGATCTCCCTGCCTACATATCGAAAATATCCTCCCCAGCTTTGTGGAAGAGGGTTACCCACACCCCTTATGTCCCCTCTCCCAAAGCTTTGGGAGAGGGGGATGGAGGGTGAGGAGATACGTAACCGCTTCCTGGCCTCTTCCCAGGTATTCTCGGGAATCTGGCTCAAGAAAAGGGTTGTCAAGCTTATCATAGCCAACGCGGCCACGGCAGGTCCCACAAAGAACTCGCCTCCAACCAGGGCCATGAAAAAGGAGAGGGAATAAAGAATCAGGTGCTGGCTTGCGAGCCAGAACGCGAAAATCAGGGGAAAAGGGACCACCCCTTTTTCAAATAAACCCACAACAGCCGCCAGCCCCTTACGACGGTCCGTGGAATAAGAGGCACCTAACTTGACAGCCTGCAAAAGAGAGTTAAAGGTCAAGGTCCGATCCTGCAGAATCTTATCAACCGGATCCCGATGCCATCGGGTGAACAGGTAGCCGGAGAGGAGAAAAGCCGGAAGCCAAACCCAATACATCATTAAAAAGGTATGGTTAGCTGTGGCATAGATAAATATTAGAACTTCTTTAAGAAACTCTCCCATTACTCAACCTGGTCTGTTGTCCGTTGTTTTTTGTTCTTTGCCTTTAACCCCGGACAATCGACCAGGGATAACAGACAAAATTCAACCTACAGGGTAGGCGACTCAACCTTTTCAAGGATCAGGGTAAATGGAGTCCCCTCTTCTTTCATCTCCACTTTGGCTGTGATTGTTGCTTCTTTCCCGGAGCCCAAGGCTTTAAGTTGGTTGAGGACTTCGTTCTCTGCCAGCAGAAAAATTTGATTACTGCCACTGACCTTAAAGGCCGGATAGCCTTTCTCTTCGGTCAGGCTTCCCCTGGCGATAAGGGTAATCTCATCCGCTCCAAATCCGGCTGCGTCCATGGCTTTTGCCAGTTGATTGGGATCCAACGAGGCCCCTTCCTTGAAGGTAACCACGGTTAAACCGGCTTTCCAATCGGTCTCAGATTTCTTGACGCCTTCCAGGCGTCCCACGGATTTGTCAATCCCATAAGCTCAGAATACACACCTCAAAGTTCCCTTGACTTTAATAACAGCCTTTTCAATTTCGGCAACAGTTGCCTTAGGAAGGAAGGCAGCTATGAGAGTAAAGGTTAATAAAAGGCTTAATAAAATTTTTTTTAAATCTTTCATGGGAACACCCCCTTTTTGGGTATTTGCCGGCCAACGGGCCAACGCCCTACCCCCTACTGCTCAGGAACCTCCATATCGAAGTTGGCGATTTTTTTCTGTCCCCCTTGATTAATTCGGATGGCAATTCTCCATTTGCCCTCCATGGAAAACTTCCCTTTTCCTGTATACCGTCCCTCTCCGGCGGGTTCCGCTTTAAATCGCATCTCCCCCATGGTCATCCCGGGCATACTCAAATCCACTTGAACCTCTGCATCGGAGACAGGTTTCCCATCAGAGCTCTGTAAGATTACGTCAAAATGGACTTCCTGGTCTTTGATAGGTTTTGGATGGATCTGTAAGGTTACCAGGAAATCCCCTACCTGGGTCGTTAAGGGGGAAAGAGGGGGATAGCCTAGCTTGGTTAAAGACTGGGTGAGCTGTTGAACCGTTACCTTATCCTTTAGATAGTCTATAAACACCTCTTTTTTCTCGGCATCGACTAAAGCCTTTCTCACCCCTTCTATCTTCTCCAAGGCCGGCTTGATCTTAAGCTCATCTTCGGGTCCTTTGATATTCTCCACCTTCAAGGTTATCTCTGAAAAATTCTCTGCTGCCGGAGAAGCTTTAAATCCGGCCTGGTCCACTGCCTGTATCATCTGTTCGGTGGTAACTTTTCCCGGTTCCGATTCCACATAGGCTTCGGCCTTCTCCAGGCTAACCTCTACTTTCTTCACGCCATCTAACCCTTCCAGGGCTTTTTTAATCTTGGGCGGACATGCTTCGCAGACCATGCCTTGGATTTTGAGAACTGTTTTTTGAAGCGGGACGTCCGCTGCAACCATATTCTGTAAAACAAAGGATCCTATTAAAAAGAGAATCAAAGCTGAAAAAGTCGTAATCGTTTTCATCGGCTAAACCTCCTTAGGAATATCGGAACAGGCTAACTGTCTCTTTTTAATGACCGCATACGCGGCCAGAATCACAAATGCTCCCAGGGCCGGAATGAGAACATAGTCCAGGTAGCCTACTACGGTACTGAGTCCCACCAAGCCCAGTAAGATAACCAAAACCGGGGTAAAACAGCAGATAGCCGCAAGGATGGCTCCAATCATTCCTGTTTTCATGAGCCGATTACAGGTTTGTTCGGTCATAAGGAAACCTCCCGGGTCCGGAACGCGATCCAATAGCCGGTAACACCCCCGGCCATGGATCCCAATGCCGTCCCTAAGATCCAACTTACCAGCATACCCAGGGTTAAAGAGCCACATTGAAGGAAAATTCCCGGTACCATTAAGAGCACAAAGATAACCCCGGTTAATACCCCGTAGCTGACAGGGCTCCCAGAGACTTTTCTTCCTTCAAAGGAAGCTACCATCAGCAAGGGAATCCAGGCATACAATCCTCCAAACAGAAAATAGAACCCGGTTATGGAGATTTTATCCTTGATCCCCTGCAAGCCGGGTTGGGTTAGACAGAATTTTACGACACTGTGGATGGGAACCAGCCAGGAGATAACCAGGGAAATGACAATGGCAACCAATCCTACATAGGTAATACGGGCTAAGTCTACAGGTCCAAAGACTTTATCGAAGTTTACAGGTGAAACTGTCGGATCTCCCCTCCCGGCGGCCAACCAGAAAGCCAGGATATAAAGGCCGGTCCAGAGTACACTAAAGCCCAGAATAAACTCAAGGGTTAACGGTTCTGTGTAGGGGCGACCCGCCGGGTCGCCCTTACTAACCAGAAGCAACACAGAAAGGACGGCTGTCAAGGTGCCATACACAATGTGGGAAAAGCCTTTAAAGTACCTCCACCCATCGACTCTTCTGGTCCTTTTGGCATCGGTTAATTTCTGAACTTGAGCCAGGACACTGTTCCGAAGCTCCTGAGATGGGACCACATCCTCCCATTGATCCAGCAGATCCCAGGTTCTCTGAAAGGCTTTAAGCTCTGAAGTGCAGGAGACGCAGTGAGCCAGATGTCTTTCTACTTCTCCCCTCTCTTCAGCCCCCAGCTCCCCGGCGATATAAGCGGGCAGTTGTTCAACAATGGAGTTACACATGTTCGTTTCACCTTCTTCTTTAGGCATATTCGGCTAATTGCTGCCTGAGGCTCTGATAGGCTCTGAAAGCCCTTTGCTTCACAGAACTTATCGAGCATCCCAGGACTTGAGCGATTTGAGGATAACTGAGTCCCTGATACTTATGAAGGATCACCACCTCCCGCTGGCTTTCAGGAAGGGCGTCCAGGGCCTGTTTGATCTTTTCCACCAATTCCTGATCGGCCCTTGCCTGCTGAGGCGTGGCGTTAGGGGTTGGAACTTCTTCTAACATCTCCCACGTGGACTCTCCCATACGCCCCTCAACCGGTTCTCGTCCCCATTGTTTTCTATACACATTCCGGGCAACGGTATAGAGCCAGGCTGCAAAAGAAGAGGAACGTCCACTGTGAGTGGTCGGCTTATAGGACTTGCTGAATTGAAACACCCGGAGGAAGGTTTCTTGAAAAAGGTCTTTAGCCAACTCTTCATCTCCCAGGTAACGAAGGAAGTAATTGAAGATTTTTCGATCGTAGCGTTTGAATAATTCCTCAAAGGCAGCCTGATCCCCCCTCTGAACTTGAGCCATGAGCTCTTCATCGGTCATTTTATTAAACGAATACCCCATGATCCCCTATGGCTTTACCTACTTTGTAAATAGAAATCCTTAAAACATGAAAATGGTTATCATCTATGGGAAAAAATTTTAAATTTTTTAACCCGGCAACCTGACCGACTCTAAACCAGGTGAGTGATTTCGATTGGAACAGATCGGCAAAATCTCAGTGGAAGTAAAGAGCGAGGCAGATTCAACGAGAAGAACGTAACTGAGAAGTCATCAACCTCTACCTTCGTAGTAGGGAAGGGGTCCAGCCTTCTCCTTGTCTCAATCCTTTATGCAGCCATCTCCTGGGATTTATCAAGTCCCAAATAACCCCCAGGGTTAACAGAGCCAGGCCTGTAGAGAAAAAAATCCGGAAAATCCAGACATCCAGGGCTTCATGGAAAGGATAGAGAATCATACCGGAGCCAACCAGACCTAAGATGAAGGGTAAAGGATGGCGATGATGGCGATAGGAGATCAAAAGCCCGACTACCGTCATTCCCAAGGAGGTATACAGAATCGGTAACGACAAATTAGCCAAGAACCCCAGACCTAGAGCCGAAAGCCCTGACACCAGATAAAGAAACGGACCAAATCCGCAGCAACCCAGGGCAAAAGTGGTAGAAAAATAGGTCCCTAGAATTCCCATTTTTTTCAAAAGGGCCTTTGACATTTCCTGACGTTTAGACTCCCAGATATCCTTCGCTCCAAATTAAATCTCCGGTCGTCTTGCTCGCGTTTGCCATAAAAACCCCTTCACCGATCTGGTTTGGGTCCTTTATCTTCTTCTGGGCAGTTTAACGTCATACCCAGGACCCAGGTTAACAACCCTCGCGGCAACGTGCAACCGCGCGGAGCATCCATCGTTTGCGGAGCATATCCTCAACCTCCTTCCTTAAAATTAAAAAGGTTTTACGCAAGATATGGGTTTTTCATCGGTCACTTTATTAAACCCCCATCTTTCTCCCTTTCATTTAAAGAAATCCTAAAAGCAGGCGAATGGTTACGGTAAGACAAGAAAAAATTAATTTTTTTTGTCCATGAAGTGAGTATAATCCTGTTGGATCTTTGGGAAATTTTTTGTGGAAGATTAAAAACTGGATTTGCTTATCTGTTTTGTGGATGTTAAGTTTAGTAAAGTGAAATAATCTTTCTCAAGGGGAGGGGATCCGGCCCTGAAGGGTTCGGAGTACTTTGGGTTCAGACTCCGATTCGGTTTCTAAGGGTGGATCTATGGGAGGAGGGACTCCAGGGTGAGTGAGTTACTCGGTGCGCATATGTCGATATCCGAAGGGCTTTATAAGGCCTTTCTGCGGGGAAAAGAAGTGGGATGTACGACGATTCAGATTTTTACGAAGAATTCCAATCAATGGAAAGTTAAAGATCTAACCGAGGAGGAGATCTTAAAGTTTAAGGAGGCCCAAAAAGAAACCGGGATTAGCCCGGTGGTGGCCCATGATTCCTACTTGATTAATCTGGGTTCTCCGGACCTGGAGCTTCTTCAGAAGTCTCGAGAAGCTTTTCTTATTGAATTGAAGCGATGTGATCAGTTGGATATTCCTTATCTGGTCATGCATCCCGGGTCCCATGTGGGAGCCGGAGAGTCAGAGGGAATCAGACGCATTGCAGAATCTTTAAATTGGGCTTTGGAGAAAACCCCGGGATCTCGGGTGATGATTTTGTTGGAAAATACGGCGGGGCAGGGAACTAATTTGGGTTATCGGTTTGAGCATCTCGCCGAGATTTTGGAACAGGTGGAAGAGAAGCCCCGGTTTGGGGTTTGTCTGGATACCTGTCATCTTCTGGCAGCCGGCTATGATATTCGCACCGAACAGGGTTATCAGAGAATTTTACAGGAGTTGGATGGGATGGTGGGTTTATCCCGAGTCAAAGCCATCCATGTCAACGATTCTAAAAAAGGGCTGGGTTGCCGGGTGGATCGGCACGAGCATATTGGAGAAGGGTGTTTAGGACTGGAAGCCTTTCGATGCTTCCTGAAAGATGAACGTTTCAAAGAGGTTCCTAAGATTTTGGAGACTCCCAAGGACAAAAAAAAAGAAGCCGAGTCAGACCGAAAAAATCTGAATCGGCTTCGAGCATTACTTACTTAATATCTTCGAACTCCGCATCCACTACGTTATCGCCACCTTTAGATCCACCGGTTGCTCCACCTGGGCCGGGTCCACTTTGGGTATATCCACCGGTTTGCTGTCCACCAGCCTGCCGATACATGGCTTCTGCGAGACGATGAGAAGCCCGGGTCAGATTATCCTTGGCCTGCCGCATACGTGAAACGTCACCGGATTCTAAGGCCCTTTTAGCTTCTGCCAGTGCATCTTCAATGGGTCTGATATCACTTTCCGAAAGTTTGGCCCGGTTTTCATTAAGGAGTCTTTCGGTACTGTAAATGAGGGAGTCTGTCTGGTTTCGAACTTCTACCTCTTCCCGTTTTCTCCTGTCTTCCTCGGCATGGGCCTCGGCATCTTTTATCATTCTCTTGATTTCCTCGTCGGTTAAGCCGCTGGAAGAAGTAATGGTAATCTGCTGTTGTTTACCGGTAGCTAAATCCTTGGCCGAGACATTAACGATACCGTTGGCATCGATATCAAAGGTCACCTCAATTTGGGGGACTCCTCTAGGAGCCGGAGGTATTCCTACCAGATGGAACCTAGCAAGAGTTCTATTATCCCGTGCCATTTCTCGTTCGCCCTGAACCACATGGATTTCTACACTGGTTTGATTATCCGCCGCCGTTGTAAAAATCTCGCTTTTTCGGGTTGGAATGGTTGTATTCCGCTCGATGAGCCTTGTGGTCACACCACCCAGGGTCTCAATCCCCAGAGAGAGCGGAGTAACATCCAGGAGGAGAAGGTCTTTAACTTCTCCGACAAGAACTCCTGCCTGAATAGCAGCACCCACCGCCACCACTTCATCCGGGTTAACCCCTTTATGAGGTTCTTTTCCAAAGAATTGTCTCACCATTTCCTGGATCTTTGGAATTCGCGTAGATCCTCCCACAAGAACCACTTCATCGATATCACTGGGTGCAAGGCCGGCATCCTTCAAAGCCCGTCGGGTAGGTTCTAAGGTTCTCTCCAGCAGATCTGCGACCATCTGCTCAAATTTAGCTCGGGTCAACTTCATATTAAGATGTTTGGGACCTGAAGCATCTGCTGTAATGAAAGGAAGATTAATCTCCGTTTCCATAACCGTGGAGAGATCCATCTTGGCCTTTTCTGCAGCTTCCTTAAGCCGTTGTAAAGCCATTCGATCTTTACTCAGGTCAATGCCGTAATCTTTTTTGAATTCGCTGACCAACCAGTTGATAATCCTTTGATCCAGGTCATCTCCACCCAAATGGGTATCTCCATTGGTAGACTTTACTTCGACTACCCCTTCTCCAACCTCCAGAATGGAGATATCAAAGGTTCCTCCTCCAAAATCGAAGACGGCGATGGTCTCATCTTTCTTTTTATCAAGTCCATAGGCTAAAGCTGCCGCGGTAGGCTCGTTGACAATCCGAAGGACATCAAGACCTGCAATTTTACCGGCATCTTTGGTCGCCTGTCGTTGACTATCATTGAAATAAGCCGGCACGGTGATAACTGCTTGAGTAACCTTTTGTCCCAGATAATCTTCTGCCGCCTGTTTCAGTTTCTGCAAGATCATGGCAGAAATCTCCGGTGGGGAATACTGCTTACCCATAATTTCAACCCGGGCATCCCCGTTGGGAGCTCTCACCACTTTATAAGGGACCATTTTAATTTCTTCCGTTACTTCTTCGTACCGCCGTCCCATGAACCGTTTGATAGAGAAGATCGTATTTTCAGGGTTTGTAATGGCCTGATTCTTTGCAATCCTTCCTACCAACCGCTCACCATCTTTTGTAAAAGCTACTACCGATGGGGTTAACCGGCTCCCTTCCTGATTAACGATAACCGTAGGCTCGCCACCTTCCATAATAGCCACTACGGAGTTCGTCGTTCCTAAATCGATTCCTATAACTTTGCTACTGCTAGCCATGAATAACCTCCTTCCCCGTTTTTACTCGGTGGAAAACTGTTTAGGTCATGAAATGGAAGTATTAGATCCAAAACCTTCCCTACCCTAAAACTTTTGACAATTAATATGATTACAACCTTAATATAATAGTTGAGTCTCTTTTTGTCAATGTTTTAAACGTAAAACTTCCTCCCCCGAACCCTCCAACAGAAAACCAGAATTTGACATTATCTTTTACGTTTTGCTCTTGACAAACTATAAAATTTCTGATACTTAGCGAAAAATGACCTACTCCAAAGCCCGAAAACCTCTGTAGCAAGGGAGATATGACTTTAAGTGAACTCCCTTGACGACAGAAACCCGTAGATTAACCTGTGAGGACCCCTATGAAAACGTTTAATCAGTCCATTAAAGCAGTTTGCTTCTGGATGGTGCTGTTAAGTTTTGCCTCAGGATCTCCAGTTTTTGCCCTGGATGCCTTTTTGAAAACCCAGGTCTCTACTAAAACAAGGCCTGAGCCCGAAATTTCCCAGGTTAATATTGTAAAATTGGATGAAAACATTAAACCGGTTGCTACCCATCTTACCTATGAAGAAGTCCTTAATGTAGAGATTATTCTGGATGCTTCCAAAACTATGTCTGAAATGGACTTACAGGGTCGGACAAAACTTGATGTTGCCAAACATCTGATAACCACCCTTGTTGAGCATCTCCCCAAGCACACCCGGTTCGCCCTGCGCGTAAACGGGGGTCAATACGATAACAATTGCCTGGATACGACCCTTCTGGTCCCCTTTGAAAAAGGAAACGGATCTAAAATATTGGAAACCCTTCCAGGCATTCAACCGAAGGGATTGACTCCCCTTTTTTACTCTATCCGGGATTCCATCAAAGACTTTCAAAACCTGAATGGAGGGAAAGTCGTATTTGTTTTATCCGATGGACAAGAAACCTGTGATATAGGACAGACCGATACCTGCGCAGTAACCTTTGAGAGAGTAGACCAGGCCAGAACAGGGCAGGTTATCCATGTTATCGGAATTAATCCTCCTTCGGAAGATGCTGTGCGCGGATTGAGCTGTATAGCTGTCCGGGGTCACGGAGACTTTTTAAATACCCATACCCATACGCAAGAAGACTTGATCCGCCTTGCCCAAAAAACAGGTCGACTCCGTTACTCCATCTATCAAGTCTTCGAAAATCTGACCGATGTGAAACTTTTGGACGCTGCCATCGGGGACTCTCCCCATATTTTAAAACCGGGAGTTTATCGGTTGGAGATTTCTACCATTCCTCCTTTATCGACCTATTTTACCCTGGATCGGTTGCATAATCTGACCATTGGCATTGTAAATTCCAATGGGGGTCTGGATACTTACGATCGGGCCCATCTGGCTTTAGGAAACTGGTATTACAGAAACGGGCAGACCCGGGAAGCCATGGCAGAATATACTAAAATCTTAAAATTAGACCCTCGCAATGCCGATGCTTATTTAAATATGGCCATTCTTATGGATGAAGTGATAAAGGATAAGGCAAAAGCCATCGAACTTTACCGCACCTATTTAGAGTTGGGAGGCCCCCGCCAGGCAGAGGTCCGGCAGTGGATTCGAAGAGACTTGGAAGCTCTTCAGATCCCGGCACCCCAAGTACCCCGGATTCCTAAACCCGCCACCAAAGAAGAGATGTTGACCCGGTTAAGACAAGAAACCACCGAAAGATCCGGACTCTCCCCTGAAGAGCAGAAAGCTATTACCCTACGGGCGACCCTCTTGTCGACTCATCCGCAAATTGTCTCCTTCAGAAATGAAGATTTGGATAAGGCTACCCTGATAGGAATTAATGTTTTACCCCAGACTACCGATGCAGAAGCTTCCAATCTGGCCATTGAGATAGGAAATCAAATTCAGCAAGAATTAAATAAAACCCCCGGTATCGTCATATTTAGAAATAATGTCCAGGTCGTCGAAGCCCGGTTTAGCGAAACCGAAAAAAGATATATCACCGTCTCTGCAGGAACCTCCCGATCTTCCCCTACCGGTGGTCAATCTCCTACTGGTGGACAGTACCCTGCCAGCAGCCAGCCTCCTACGGGTAGTCAACCTCCGGCCGGTAGACAACCTCAAGCACCGAGATAATCCCATCAGATCCGGTCCCCTTCCCGCTATGGCAAGGGAGGGGGGACTTCCTCCCAAAGTCCCTTCCCTGGTAAGTGGGGGGAAGAACCTACAGGCCGGGATAAGTTGGGAGCCACCCCCTGTTCGCCCCTTGACCGGGGCTTTTCAGCTTATCCTGGCGCTTCTACCCTCGCCGAAATCATCCGGGTCCCCACTTTCCCATACGCGCCAGGATAAGGGTGAGATCTATGAGGAGGGTCTCCTAAATGTCAGACGCGACGTTGTACGGGCGCAAGGCCTTGCGCCCCTACCTTAGGTTTGCAGGGGAAGGAACTTTGAAGGGAAGGTCCCTCCCTTGGGAAACGGGGGAGGGACCGGGTAGGGGCGTCTTAACCTGGCGCGTATACCCCGCTCTCCCCTTCCCTTATAGGGAAGGAGAGTCGGAGGGGCTAGGTTCAGAAAACCTACCCCTGAAAGTTAAGAAACTTACCCCTGGAGGTTCGAGGAGGTCCCGGAAAGCCTGCTTCGATTCTTAAGGATTTATCCCTTGCAGATCGCCTCCTTAATGGTTTCTGCGGCTGCTTTTAGATCTTTAGCCCTTGTTATAAATCCTCCAACCACAATAATGGCAGGACGAAACATCATAAGGTAAGGAATGTCATCCAGGCTAATACCTCCGGCCACAACAAGGGGGAAAGAAACGGCCTGAGAGATAATTTCTAGATCCTGATAGGGAAACTTACCCTTCCTCTGCTCGTCGATTCCGGTTTGTATGCCGATGAAGTTGGGCTTCGTCCATCGAAGGCGTTCTACACACTGGAGTTTATCATGAACCCCAATCAGGTCAATAAGAATTTGTTTGTTCAACAATCTGGCCTGATCTATAGCCGCTTCGATGGTCTCTATGGAAGCGACTCCGCACACGCTCATAATATCGGCACCTGCTTCAAATACAATGCGGGCCTCTAAGTCTCCCATATCCATGGTTTTGGTGTCTGCAAAGATCGGCTTATTCGGAAATTGATTTCGAAGGTGCACAATGGCACTTCGCCCTTCCGATTTTAAGAGAGGAGTTCCTACTTCTAAAATATCCACATAATTCTCGACCTGCCGGGAAATTTCAAGAGCTTCCTGGATGGTGGTACAGTCCAGGGCGATTTGTAATAGGGTCGTATCTCCCATACTCCGCGTACGGTTTTTCGGAATCCAAAGACTACTAAAATTAAAATCTGTGAAACTAAGATGACGATATTAAAGGTATTATTATCAGAGGTAGGAGTAGAAAGGCAAGAAAATTTTCTAAAAACCCGGCCACTCAGCTACAAAGACACGTACCTTTCTCCCTGAAGAGAAAGGCTCCCGGCAACTATGCTCTCCCCTTCGACTTTCAACCCGGGGGTCTTCGTGTCTTTGTGGCTGAGCCCTACAGAGTTTTAAGCCTGAAAAGATTCTCCACAACCGCAGGTGGATTTGGCATTGGGATTATTAATTTTAAACCCAGCTCCCATAAGTCCATCTACATAGTCCAACTCCGATCCAACCAGATAAAGCGAGCTTTTCATATCGATGAAGATTTTAATCCCCTTTGTTTCGAGAACCCTATCCGTTGCATTGGCTTTTTCCTCAAAGTTTAACTGATATTGCAATCCTGAACATCCACCGCCCACAACCCGCATCCTTAATCCGTATCCCGGTTTACCTTGCTGTTCCAGAAGACTCTTGATTTTAGATGCGGCTGCGTCTGTTACGGTTATCATAGACTATCCTCCTCCTTTTTCAATTTTTAAGTGAATAACCTATCATGAAGCCTATAATGACAATATAATCGCTTTCTTCGATAAAGGCAATTCGGACTTACAGGGAATAACCCGGCTTCAGCCGGGAGTCCGAAGCCGGAAAAGCTATTTTCCTGTTGGATTTAAGGTTCGGAGTGTTCCAGGAATTTTTCCACATCCATGGCTGCCATACACCCACTTCCAGCGGCTGTAATGGCTTGTCTATAAACGTGGTCCTGGACATCTCCGGCAGCAAAGACGCCGGGGACACTGGTATGGGTTCCATTTCGGGTGATGATATATCCCTGCTCATCCAGTTCCAATTGCCCGGCGAATAATTGGGTATTGGGAGTATGTCCGATGGCTACAAAGAGACCTGAAAATTTTTTCTCGGTCAATTCTCCCGTTTTAACGTTTCTGATCAAAGCGCCGGTAACCTTACCCAGGTTTTCGTCGAGGACCTTTTCTACAACCGAGTTCCACATGAATTCGATTTTTGGATTTTTAAACGCCTTTTCCTGCATGATTTTAGAGGCTCGTAGTTTATCTCGTCGGTGGATAACGGTCACTTTGGTTGCAAATTTTGTAAGAAAGATTGCTTCCTCCATGGCGGAATCTCCGCCACCTACAACGGCCACCTCTTGACCTCGATAGAAAAAACCGTCACAGGTTGCACAGGTTGTAACCCCTCGTCCCATCAACTTCTTTTCCGATTCAAGTCCCAATAGCTTTGCGGAAGCCCCTGAGGCGATGATCAGGGATTTAGTTTCGTAGGTGTTTTCTTCCACCTGGATTTTAAAAGGTCTTTGAGAGAGGTCTACCCCGGTCACATCTTTCCGAATCAACTCTGCGCCGAACCGTTCTGCTTGCTTGCGCATATCTTCCATCAACTGGGGGCCTAAAATACCTTCAGGAAACCCCGGAAAATTTTCCACCATGGTGGTTAACATCAGTTGGCCTCCCGCTCCATATCCTTCAAAAACAAGGGGGTTCAAATTAGCTCTGGCGGTATAAATAGCTGCTGTGAGTCCCGCTGGGCCGGATCCGATAATAATGACGTTTCTCATTATTTTGAATGGCCTCTACTTTACTAAGCTCAATATGAGTATCCCTGCTCACATCGATTTTAGTAAAGTAAAAAAATAGGTTCAAGAATCCGTTAAACGTAATAGGGGCGGGTTTAAGCCCGCCCCTATTATAGGAGATGGTATTTAACAACGGTCTTTTAGATTCCCTTTTCGATAACTTCCAATTTTTCCTCGGTTTTAGAAGGTTCTTCGATAAATCCAAGCTTATTTTCCTCTTCCACAACCACGCGAACAACCGTCTCTTCTTTAAATCGACCTTTTAAGACTTCTTCGGCCAAGGCATCTTCCACATACTTTTGGATCACGCGCCGTAAAGGTCGTGCTCCATAGCTTGGATTGTATCCTTTATTGGCCAGCCATTCTTTTGCCTCAGGTTCAAGCACCAGCGTAATTCCCTTCTTCGCAAGTTGGGCATTAACCTGGCCGATCATAATATCCACGATTTGATTAATATGCTCTTTTTGTAAGGTATGGAAGGTGATTACCTCGTCGATTCGGTTCAGGAATTCCGGGTTAAAGACCTTTTTTAACTCCGAGGTCACCAGCTCTTTCATCTTTTCATAGGTCACCTCTTCATCCTGCTGATGGAACCCTAAAGAAGTCCGCTTTTCGATCATTCGCGCTCCCACGTTAGAAGTCATGATGATGACCGTATTTTTGAAATCTACAACATGTCCGATACTATCGGTCAACTGACCATCTTCTAAAACCTGGAGCAGGATATTGAAGACATCCGGGTGCGCTTTCTCGATTTCATCCAGCAAGATAACCGAGTAAGGTCTACGCCGAACCTTCTCTGTGAGCTGCCCGCCTTCATCGTATCCGATGTAACCCGGAGGGGCTCCAACCAATCGGGATACCGAGAACTTTTCCATGTACTCCGACATGTCGATTCGGATCAAAGCCGCTTCACTGCCGAAGAGGAATTCAGCTAAGGCTTTACTCAATTCAGTTTTTCCTACCCCTGTAGGTCCGAGAAATATAAAGGAGCCAACCGGTCGTTTTGGATTTTTGAGTCCGGTACGGGAGCGTCGAATGGCCTTGGCGATTGCTTTAATGGCTTCATCCTGTCCCACCACGCGCTTATGAAGCTCTTCTTCCATATGCAGGAGTCGCTCGGTTTCGGTCTCTTCCAGTTTATAAAGCGGGATTCCGGTCCACTTGGAAACCACATGGGCTACATCTTCTTCTGTAACAACAGGGGTGATTTTCTCTCGATTTTCCCGCCAGTTCACCTTCATGGTTTCCAACTTAGCCCGTAGCTGACGTTCTTTATCCCTTAGCTCTGCCGCTTTCTCAAAATCTTGTTCCAGGACCGCGCTCTCTTTCTGCATATTCACCTGTTGAATCTCTTCCTCGAGCTCCTTAAAGCTAGGTGGGTACATGTAACCATGAAGTTTCCGTCTGGAACTGGCTTCATCGATCACATCAATCGCCTTATCCGGGAAAAATCTATCGGTTATATACTGTTCGGACAGTCGAACCGCCGTCTTAATAACTTCATCGGGGATCTTGACCCGATGGAAGCTTTCATATTTTTCCCGTAGGCCTTTCAAAATACTGATGGTTTCTTCCGCCTTCGGAGGATTTACAATCACCGTCTGGAAACGTCGTGCCAGAGCTCCATCTTTTTCGATATACTTACGGTATTCATCCAGAGTTGTAGCCCCAATACACTGGATTTCCCCTCGAGATAAGGAGGGTTTTAGCATATTGGAAGCATCAATGGAACCCTCGGCGGCACCGGCTCCGACCAAGGTATGAATCTCATCGATGAACATAATAATCCGGTCAGAGCTTTTGATTTCTTTCATAACGGCTTTTAGCCGTTCCTCAAACTGACCTCGATACTTAGTTCCTGCAACCAGAGCAGCCAGGTCTAAGGTGATCACATGCTTGTTGAGGAGAATTTCCGGTACCGTTCCATTGACGATTCTCTGAGCCAGTCCTTCCACAATAGCCGTTTTACCGACTCCGGGTTCTCCTAATAAAATAGGATTATTTTTCGTTCGCCGGCTCAGGATCTGGATGACTCGTTCCGTTTCGTCATCCCGCCCAATGACCGGATCAATTTTACCTTCTCGGGCCAACTGCGTAAGATCTACACTGAAATGTTTAAGTACTTTAAATTCTTCTTGTTCTTTTGTAGTTTCTTGAGGAGTTCCTAAAAGCCATAAAATCTGTCTTTTTAGTTTCTCCTCAGTTATCCCAAAATCCCTGAGGACCTTAGCAGCCAGGCTATTTCGCTCCTTTTCGAGCCCTAATAACAAATGCTCTGTACCGATATAATTGTGGCCTAGTTGACGAGAAGCCTCTATTGAAAGCTCTAATACTTTCTTAGCAGCAGGCGTAAAGGGTATTTCACTGAGCGAGGGTGCTTCTTTACCCCTGACCAATCGGCTTTCGATTTCCTGTCGCAGCCGATCGGGGTCTACACCTAGTTTTTGCAGGGCTGCTATGGCAATCCCTCCCCCTTCTCGAATAAGGCCTAGCAAGAGATGCTCACAGTCTAAACTATCATGTTTAAGACGACTGGCCTCATCTCTGGCTAAAATAATCACTTTACGTGCTCGCTCTGTAAATCTGTCGAACATCGGAACCTCCTTATAAATTTTTAACCCATTGTCACGCAGAGACCCTTTTTTATTTAATAACTCATTAAACCGAGTTCCGGCGAATTTTATTCGCTGATGATAGGAATCATCGTATAACGCTTTCCTATTGATAATATACGAGAATACCGATTAAGAATCAAGAACTTTTAGTCCTCGACTATTTGCGGGGGAATCCCTTTTCAGAAAAATCCTTTTCCACCCCCCTTCCCCCCGAATTCACCCGGTCTGGTTTAAACTATCGGTAAAAAGATTTATCCCACGTAAGGAGTTTAAAATTCAAAGGGGGACCTGCCCGGGTATACTTCCGACTAGAGTTTTTTCAACACCTCGAAAATTTCAGCATTATCCGGCTGGTCCCCGATGGGGTGGATATCGATATATCGAATAATTCCTTGCTTGTCAATGACAAACAGGGCTCTCTCACATATCCCCTCTTCCCTTAAGATTCCATATTTAAGGGCAACCTGACCATGGGGCCAGAAGTCGCTCAGAAGTGGATAAGATAACCCACCCATGCTTTTCGCCCAATTCTCCAGGGAAGGTACATTATCCGTGCTGATACCCAGTACCTGGGTGTCATACCTGCTAAACTCGGCCAGATCTTCCTCGTAAGCAGGCATCTGGGCACTTCAAACCTTTGTAAAGGCCGCAGGAACAAAAGCCAGGAGTACGTTTTTCTTCCCTCGATAATCCTTCAGACTGATATTCTTTCGCTCTTGACCTTTTCCGGCAGTTTCACCCGTGGCCGGAAGGGTAAAGTCCGGTGCTTCATCACCGACCTGTAATCTCATAGTTGCTCGCATAATGATTCTCCTTTTCAACCTAAATCCGGAGATTACGGAACAAAGATCTACTTCTTCCCATTTCGCGATCTTGGATCCGTTATCTACCTCTTTACCTTCTAAGCCTCTTAGCTCTTAGTCGGTACCTTACGTGGGATTTTTAAAAGCCTTAAACCTCCCACCTGAACCTTAGGAGAAATCCCTTACCTCCCCTTCACGAAAAAGAGTATCTGACCGGGAGTAGAGATTTTCTTAATCCATTTCTATGGATTCACTCAATAACTGAACCAGGTCAACGGTTTTCAGGGACTCTTCTTTTCCAATTTGTCTGACCCCATCCCCCAACATGATAAGGCAGAAAGGACAGGCGGTTCCGAGTACTTCTGCTTTAGATTCTACCACTTCTTCTATCCGGGCCAGGTTAACCCGGGTTCCCTGGTTCTCTTCCATCCACATACGACCTCCTCCCGCTCCACAGCAAAAACTGTTTTTCCTGTTCCGCGGCAATTCCACCATTTTAGCTCCAGGGATTGCCTGTAAAATTTTTCGAGGGGCTTCATAAATGCCATTATGCCTTCCCAGATAACATGAATCGTGATAAGTCACGGTTTTTTCCAACGCCTTCGTAGGTTTGAGTCTCCCTTGTTGAATCAAATCGGCTATAAACTGCGTATGGTGGACGACCTCATAATTTCCTCCGAATTGAGGGTATTCGTTTCTTATAGTATTAAAACAGTGGGGGCAATGCGTCAATATTTTCTTGACCTTGTATCGGTTTAAAGTTTCAATATTGGATCGGGCCAGCATCTGAAACAGATATTCATTTCCAATTCGACGGGCCGATTCCCCAGTGCAACCCTCTTCATTCCCCAGGATGCCAAACTTCACCCCGGCCTTTTTGAGTAACTGAACCACCGAGCGCGCTACCTTCTTGTTTCGATCTTCAAAGGCTCCGGCACAACCTATCCAATACAAAATTTCTACCTCTTCCTCCTCGGATAGCTGTTTAACTCCCAATTCCTTTGCCCAGTCTGCCCGGGAGTCCGGACTTAAACCCCAGGGATTACCGGTGTTTTCCATATTTCTAAAGGTAGTTTTTGTCTCTTCCGGGAATCGACTCTCCATGAGAACCAGATGGCGACGCATCCCCACAATGCGGTCGATAAACTCGATAAAAAGAGGGCATTGTTCCTCACAGGCCCCGCAGGTTGTACAGGCCCAGAGAACATCTTCATGAATCACTCCCCCGGCCAAGGGGAGTTCTAACTCTTCTTCCCCTCCGTTCCTCCGATTCCAGGTCCCCAGAGAATCCTTTTGGTAAATGTACTCGCGCAGATCCTCATTGATCTTCTTGGGATTCAAAGGTTTTCCCGTAAAGTGGGCCGGGCAGGCATCCTGACAACGGCCACATTCTGTACAGGTGTAAATATCCAGGATATTTTTCCAGGTAAGGTCCTCAAGTTTGTGGATCCCAAAAGTCTCTGCGTTTTCAAGGTCAAGGGGTTTGAGAGCGTTCTTGTGGAAATTTCTAAAAAACACATTGGGTAAGGAGGTAATGACATGGAAATGTTTAGAAAGGGGCAGATAATCCAGGAAGAAGAGGAGAACTCCCAGATGAAGCCACCAGGCAGTTCCCTGTAAAACTTGAAGGGTAGTTTCCTGTAATCTCCATCCATTAAAAAAGCTGGCCAGAACGGCTCCAACGGGAGATCTGGTATTTTCATAACCCTGTAAAGCCGTTTCAGCCCCATGGAGGATGAAATCGGTTACCATGAGAGTTCCGATCAGGGTCAATATCAAGACGGCATCCCAGGACCGGGTAATTCGCGGGGGACGGAGTACCGCCCGACGATAGGCAGCCGCCAGAACCATGACCAAAACCAAAACCTCAAAGATATCCCGCACAAAAGCGTAAGAAGCTCCCAATCGGGTCTGGGGACTCAAATAAGGCAAATGAAATCCTTGCACGAAACCGCCTCCTATCATATGGATCGTATGGATGGATACAACCAAAAATCCCCAGAAAATAAGGGCGTGGAGAACCCCCGCCAGGAAATACTTCCCTTTGAAAAGACGCTTCTGTCCGAAAACGTAAATAAGGGTTTCTTTGATTCTTCGGCTTATTTCATCGAAACGATTCTCGGGTTGTGCCCGGCGCATTAAATCATAACGCCGATAGAGAAGATAGGAAAAGATTCCTATGGAAACTGCCAATAGAAGGCAGAAAAAAATGAAACCCAAAAGACTTTGTGTTGGATGCATAAAATTTAGTAACCCCTCTTTTTTAAAAAGCCGGGAACTTTCTTTTAGGACTTCTTCCTACTCAACTAAAGTCGTTAACCTTGTGAGGTTATTTTCATAGGTTCATGGGCCAGCAATCTTTCCATGGTATAGATCATGTCTTGACGGGTATAGGCCGCAAATTCCAGTATTCCTGTATCCATCCGAATGGCATCTTCTGGACAGGCTTCGACACAGTAGCCACAAAAGATGCACTTGCCCAGGTCGATATCGAAGCGGGCAGGTCGCTTCTCGATATCAGGATTCGGATGCTCAGCAGCGACAATATAAATGCATCGGGCCGGACAAATGGTTTCACACATCATACAGGCAACACAACGTGGGGTTCCATCTGCCCGTTTTACCAGACGATGTAAACTCCGAAGTCGAGGAGATAGGGGTCGACGTTCTTCAGGATACTGGATGGTGACGGTTTCATCATCCTTTACAGGCCTTCCTAACAAACGGGCGATATGGCCTTTCATGTTTTTAAAGAAATGACGGGCCGTAACCTTCAAACCTTCATAAATTTGCGGGATATAAAGTTGCTCCCAAAAAGTCAATTCTTCTTTCCTCATAGAAATTTATAACCTACTCAACAGGGGTGCCTTCACCCATCTCTGAATCCCAGGATTCCTTGGTTTCATCGGAAATATGTTTGATAATGAAACAAGATCTCCAGGATATTCTTGAAATTTTCATCTGTGCAACCAGATTGCCAATTTTTAATACCTCTTCCTAAAGAAAATTAAAATTTTTTAAGACCTCTTTTTAGTTCCATAACAGGATTACCAATCCTGTGACGAAGATATTGGCCAGGGAAAGGGGAAGCATCATCTTCCACCCGAGTTTCATTAATTGATCGTATCGGAACCTTGGAAGGGTCCACCGAATGAGCATGAAGAACCAGCAGAAGAAGATCACTTTTAACGTAAAAGCCAGAACCTGTAAAATAACGATAGTCAGGCTATTTCCATGGACATAGGGAATTTGCCATCCACCAAAAAACAGAGTGGTCATCAAGGCCGCTGCCAGGACCGTTTCGACAAAATCAGTCATGAAGAACATCCCAAATTTCATCCCACTATATTCGGTGAAGTAACCGATAATTTCCGACTCTCCCTCTGGAAGATCAAAGGGAATCCGCTTGGTTTCTGCAATGATGGCAGTCATGAACAGCAGACACGCCAGAGGTTGTGTAATGACCCCCCATTTGGGGATAAAACCCCAAAGAAGCTCGCCTTGTCTTCGGACAATTTCCTGGAGATCCAGGGAATTATAGACCATGATAATTCCCATGATGGAAACACCCATGGTGATTTCATAGGATATCATTTGTGAGGAAGCTCGTAGTCCTCCCAGAAGGGAATATTTATTGTTGGAAGACCATCCGGCTAAAACAACTCCGTAAACTCCCATGGACATCATGGCAAAAATGTAAAGGATCCCCACATTCAGATTGGCGATTTGCAGGTTAATTTCCTTTCCATCCAGGATCAGCACATTACCAAATGGAATTGCTGCGAACGCGAGCAGGGCAAAGAACAGCGACGCAAAGGGAGCCAAGGTGTGTAAAACTTTGTTACCACCTTCCGGTATAAAATCCTCTTTAAGGATCAATTTAGCCGCATCTGCCAGGGGATGAAAAAGTCCAAAAGCTCTAATCCCCAGAATGGATGCACGATTGGCCCCAATCCGGTCTTGCATGACCGCACTCTGTTTGCGCTCCACCCAGGTCAATAACCCTGCCAGGTTCAAGACTCCGAAGAGAACAACGACAACCTTAATGACTTCAATAGCTAAATCCATTTCTATCTAACCAAGGGTGTGGGAGTATGGGGTGTTGAAGTACAAAATAAATACTTTACTTTCCACACTTCCACACTCCCATACCCCCATACTTCTCTACTCCCACACTTCCACACTCCCATACCCTCAGACTGTTGCGAGCTTTGCACCCTGACTGCCGATTACCTTATAACTCAACCCGTTAAAAGCAGGAATCACCGTTGCGATTTCTTCGAAGATTTCCCGGGCGGATTGATAAGGATAAGAAAATCCCATCAACCTGGCCAGTTTAATGATGATTTCCCAATCCGGTAAGGATTCTCCTAAAGGTTCCACGGCTTTGTAGATCCGTTGAACCCGACCTTCAAAGTTGGTAAATGTACCATCTTTCTCCGCATAGGTAGCGGAGGGTAGGATGACATGGGCGTATTGTCCGGTTGGATTCAGATTACTTCCCTGGAAAACCAGTAACTCCAGGCGAGAAGCGATCTCTTTAATTTTTTCTTCTCCAAAGAAGTTGGTTAGATCCTGTCCGAAGACATACAAAGCCTTGAGTCTGCCCGTACCGGCTGCTTCCAGCATATTTTCCACATTCAAAGAGCCTTCTCTGGCTCCCAACCCAAGCTCTTCAGCCCCCCGGGTGTTAGGGTTCTTGTCGGCTTTGATCAGAAAATCATCTTCGTACCCTTTCTCTTTCACAGGAACCTTAAAATCCACGTGGGGGAGTCTGAGGTCTTCCACAAAGAGCTTTCGGATGAGGTAGAGATCTTCGTTGGTTAACTGAGGAGATGCGATAACCCCAATACTTTCGGTTCCGTAGGTGGTAAGAATCGACCGAAGGGTTGAAGCCACCTTATCCAGTACTACTTTCCAATCTGTTTCCACCAGAACTTCTCCTTCTTGCAGATAAGGCATTTGAATCCGGCTTTTATCATCTATAAATTTGTAGCCATAGCGTCCTTCATCGCAGATCCACCATTTATTGACCTCGGGGTTAAAACGTGGTTTTATTCTTAAAACTCTACGTCCTCCGGCGTGGTGGGCGCGTTGAACGTTATAGTGGATTTCAATGTTGCAGCCCCGACTACATCCGGGGCAGATGGATTCCTGTTTATCCAGATACCAGACCCGGCACTGGAACCGAAAATCTCGATCGGTTAAGGCTCCGACTGGACAAATATCTACTACGTTTCCGGAGTATTTATTGTTCAACTCTTTACCCGGGAATATGGTAATTTCCGAGTGATCTCCCCGGTTCACCAGGGCCAGCTCATAGGTTTTGGTTATTTCACTGGTAAATCGGACGCAGCGGGAACAGAGGATACAGCGTTCTGAATCCAGATTAACCCAGGGTCCGATCGGGGTGGCTTTGAAGTGTTTACGAACTTTATTTTCCATGAACCGGGAGTTATACAATCCGTGTTCCATATAATAAATTTGAAGCCAGCATTCACCGGCCTGATCGCAAACGGGACAATCTACCGGGTGATTAATCAATAAAAATTCCAGGATAGCCCGCCTGGCCGCTTTCACCTTCTCACTGGTCGTATGAACGACCATTCCATCCGCAGCCTGGGTATAACAGGAGATCTGGAGTTTAGGGGACTTTTCAATCTCCACCAGGCACATCCGACAGTTTCCGGCTATACTGAGTCCCGGATGGTAACAATAGCGAGGAATTTCGATTCCCAGTTTTTCGGCTGCCTGGATAATCGTTGTTCCCTTTTCAACAGTGATTTCTTTTCCGTCAATGGTTAATGTGGGCATAAGAGAACATGAACCCCGAGGAACCTGAAGAAGCAGGCAGGGGAAAAAAGTCTTTCTGCCGATGGACCCTTCCGGTTCTTCGTGGGTTATGTCTTTAAAATATCACACTTTCTTTCCTTGGCGTGGTATTCGAACTCGCTTCGGAACTTTTTCACAAAACTTTGAACCGGCCAGGCTGCCCCATCTCCGAAGGGGCAGATGGTATTACCTGCGATATTATCGGCTACTGATTTAAGGGTGTCTGGATCTCCAGGACGGCCTTCCCCGTGGACCAGTCGGTGTAAAATCTTAGCAATCCAGCCGGTTCCCTCCCGACAGGGGGTACACTGACCGCAGGATTCATGGGCATAGAATTTAGCAAGGACATAGAGCGCCTTGACCATACAGGTATCTTCATCCATGACGATTACGCCCCCCGATCCCCCCATGGTTTTTGCGGCCATGAGGGAATCAAAATCCATTTTCACATCGATTTCATCGGCGGTTAATACCGGTGCGGAAGAACCTCCCGGTATAACGGCTTTGAGTTTTTTTCCACCTGGAATTCCCCCGGCATGGTCGTAGATAATTTCCCGCAGGGTCACGGTCAGAGGTAATTCATAAATCCCGGGTCTGTTGACATGGCCGCTTACACTAAAGATTCGGGTTCCACCGCATTTGGGAGCTCCCTGGCAGATATTGGCAAACCAGGCTGCCCCATTTTTCATGATATGGGGTAATTGGGAAAGGGTTTCTACATTGTTCACGACGGTGGGGCATTTAAAAAGTCCAACAATAGCCGGAAAGGGGGGTTTAAGTCTGGGCCACCCTTTCTTTCCTTCCAGGGATTCCAGTAATCCGGTTTCCTCTCCACAGATATAGGCCCCTGCACCTCGATGGATGATCAGGTCCAGATCGAACCCTTTTCCCAGAATATTTTTCCCCAAAAATCCATGTGCATAGGCTTCTTCAATGGCATTTTGGAGAATTTTCGCGGGCTTTACGTATTCTCCCCGAATATACACGTAGGCCGTATGGATTCCCACGGCGTAAGCAGCAATGACGGCTCCTTCGATAAGCATATGGGGGGCTTTTTCAAGGAGGTATCGATCTTTAAAGGTTCCCGGTTCCCCTTCATCGGCATTAATCACCAAATACTTGGGCTTTGGAGAATCCTTGGGAACAAAACTCCACTTCATTCCGGTTGAGAAACCGGCTCCTCCCAGTCCGCGCAGGTTGGATTTTTTTACTTCTTCAATCACCTGATCCGGTGTAAATTCTTCCAGTGTTTTTTTCAAACCCTCGTAACCACCGCACCGGATGTACCCCTCGATCTTGTGAAAATCCGGAACCCCAAAGTTTTTAGTTAAAACCAGTTCAGCCATCCCTGAGAGGCAGGAAACTTGAGGCGAGAGGCTGGAAAATCGAGCTTCCGGTCTCTCGTTTCAAGTCTCCGGTCTCAAATGTCAAACGAGGCGTTTGACCTACCTCAAGTTATCCAAAATTTCATCAACCCTGGCTTCTGTAAGATAGCCATAGTAGTCTTCGTTGATCTGCATCATAGGAGCCATTTCACAGGCACATAAACATTCTACGGTGGTCAAAGTAAATTTCTTGTCAGGCGTGGTCTGTCCGACCTGAATTCCCAGCTTTCTGGAGATGTAATCGACGATTTTCTCACAACCCCTCAGGTTACAAGAAAGATTGGTACAGACCTGGATCCAATACTTTCCGGTAGGCTCCTTTTTAAAGAGGGTATAAAAGGATACAACTTCATGGACGGTTGTAACCGGCAGATTCATCAGCTTTGCAACGTATTCTTGAACCTCCAGAGAAAGATAGCCAAACTCCTCCTGAGCCAGATGGAGTACCGGAAGTAAAGGCGCTTGCGTACCCGGTGGATAGAGGGTCAAGATCTTTTCAAATTTGGCTTTAGCCTCCGGGGAAAACGAAATAGAGGGTTTTACGGATTTATCTTCGGTAGAAATCTCTAACAAGCTCATCGATCCAATTCTCCTCCAATCATGTTAATAGACCCGAACGTGGGAATAATATCGGCAACCATGCCGCCATTGATCATCTTAGGGAGGGCTGCGGTTAATTGAAAACACGGAGGTCGGACCCGTACGCGGTACGGTTTATCGGTTCCATCACTGATGATATAAAACCCCAACTCTCCATTGGCTCCTTCCACAGGGAAATAAACTTCCCCTTTGGGGGGTCGGATTCCCCACCCATCCATAATCAACATGAAGTGATTCATGAGTCCTTCGATATTGCCGTAGGTTTCTTCCTTGGGAGGTAAGACAACCCGTTTTTCGTTGGCATTAATGGCCGGATAGACCTTTTCCTCGGATCCTTCCAAATTGGGTGAAAGGGAAATCTCCGTAATAAGGAGATCTTTAGTTTGTCCCAATTTGGCTCGATCGACCATATCCGCTGGTTGTATCAAAATCTCCCCCCGGTGATCCACGTTGATAGGTCCTGAAGGTATCTGTTCCAAAGCCTGCTCTACAATTCGCATACTTTGTTCCATTTCTGCCATGCGAACCAGGTACCGGTCGTAATTATCCCCGTTGGAACCCAGGGGAATTTTAAAGTCTAGCCTGTCGTAAACCAAATAAGGATTGGCTTTTCGTACATCATACTCCACCCCCAAGGCTCGAAGGAGAGGGCCTGTAAACCCATAACTGATGGCATCTTCTTTGGAAATGACACCCACTCCTTTCATTCGGTCCATAAAAATGCGGTTCCGTGTGAGAAGCTTGTCGACCTCATCCAGGATTTCCCGGACCTTTGCAAAGGCCTGTTTCGTCCTTTGGGCAAATCCTTCCGGCAGGTCTGCCTTTACGCCACCTACCCGGGTGTACGAAATGGTCAATCGAGCTCCGGTCACCGCTTCGATAAGCTCATAGAGGAGCTCCCGGGCTTTGATCATATAAAGAAAGGCCGTAAAGGCACCCAACTCCATGGCAGAGGCTCCGATACAGGTCAGGTGATCTGTAATCCGGGAAATCTCACTCATGATAACCCGGATATATTTACATCGCTCGGGGACCTCTATTCCCAGAAGTTTCTCCACCGCCAGGGCGTAGCCTACATTATTAATCAGTGGAGACACATAATTTAACCGGTCCGTATAAGGAATTACCTGGTTGTAGGTACTGTTTTCTGCATGTTTCTCAAAGCACCGGTGGAGGTATCCGATCTCTACCTCGGAATTGACCACCGTCTCCCCGTCCAGTTCCAATATGATACGGATAATCCCATGCATGGCCGGATGCGAGGGACCCATGTTTAAAAACATATGTTTTGTCTTAAGTTCTTTACTCAGATCTGACACACCTATAAGTCCTGAGTCCTGAGGATTGAGTAGGGAGTACTCAGTGAAGCTTTTCTCTCAGCACCCGGTACTCAACCTTCAGGACTTAAATCTTTGGTCCTATAAGGGGTTGGCGTTTGTTTATGGGATAATCCTTTCTGAGAGGATGTCCGACAAACTCTTCATACATCAACAACCGTTTGAGGTTGGGGTGGCCCCTAAATTTAATTCCAAACATATCCCAAACTTCGCGCTCATACCAGTTAGCAGCCTCCCATAGCGGGGTTGCAGAATCAATTACCGGATCATCTTCATCAACCGGAGCTTTGATCCGTACACGTCGGTTATACTCCAACGAGTAAAGATGATACACCACCTCAAACCGAGGGTCCTTTTTATAGGTCAAATAATCCACTCCGGCCAGATCCATCAAAAAATTATATTTCAACCGGGCATCTTCTTTAAGGAATTTTAGAACTTCCAGAATGGCTTCCTTCTTTACAATGGCCGTATCATCCCCACGATAAGAATGGGTTTCTATAATTTTATCCGGGAATTGCTCTTTCAGGAGCTGAAGGGTAAGGCTTTCGTCACTCATGGTGTTTTCCCTATTAAACCAGTTGTTTTTGTTTTTGGATTTTTTCCTGGAGTTTCATGAGACCATCCAGGACGGTTTCGGGACGTGGCGGGCAACCCGGTATGTAGATGTCCACCGGAATAATGGTATCGATCCCTTGAACCGTCGCATAGTTATCGTAAAAACCTCCCGTACAGGTACATACGCCAAAAGCAACGACCCATTTAGGTTCGCACATCTGGTCATAGACTTTTTTAAGTACTGGAGCCAGCTTGTGGCTGATGGTACCCACCACAAAAAGTACATCTGCCTGACGGGGTGAAAACCTGGGTAACCCGGCCCCAAACCGGTCAATATCATAATGGGAACAGGCTGTTGCCATATACTCCATACCGCAACAGGCCGTTACAAAGGG
This sequence comes from Candidatus Limnocylindrales bacterium, assembly GCA_035559535.1. Taxonomy (NCBI): domain Bacteria; kingdom Bacillati; phylum Chloroflexota; class Candidatus Limnocylindria; order Candidatus Limnocylindrales; species Candidatus Limnocylindrales bacterium. Next base: position 20,082 of record DATMBG010000042.1, on the reverse strand, counting down.
GTATTGAAAGATGGAATATTTCCTTGCCCAGGCAATAGCTTCTTCTAATTTAGAGAGAAGATATCCTGAACTCCAGGATCCACCCGATTCCATAATGTCCATAGTTGTTTACACCTCTTTTTTTATTGAAATTATTGAAAACGACCCGTACTAAATTAAATCAGCAGAACTCTTTACCCTCACCCCGGCCCTTCTACGCACCGGGATAAGTAGGTTAACCGTCTCCGGTTGACAATTTGGTTAGCCCCAGCGGGGCAACCTGTTTAACAGGCGCTGCCAGGGAGCTTGAAAAAAATTCTGAATCTCCCGACGCAAGTCGGGGGCTCCCAACTGTCTGCCCCTGATGGGGCTTTTCAGCTTATCCTGGCGCGTGTGCCCCTGGTCCCCCTCCCGAAGCCTCGGGAGAAGGAAGTTGGGGATGAGGGCAGAACGCTTATTCAAATCTAGCTTTACAAAGTACTAAACCTTAACAGAAATTAAACTCAGTACTTACAATATACGAGTCTTCATTCGGAATTCGCCAGTGGCAAAGAACTCATAGCTACGTAATATCTTCTAGTTAAAAAAATCAAGGAAAAAACTTGAAGGATTCGTCGTTAGCTTTATTCTGCTCTTTTAGATAAAGAAAGTTTCGGAGGCTTACAGCAGGGTTCCTTTTAATATGAGACTGGCGATAGTGAAATAGATAACGAGTCCGGAAACATCGACCAGGGTTGCCACAAACGGAGCGGAGGCACTGGCCGGGTCAAATCCCAATCGTCTGAGGATGAAGGGAAGTGCAGAACCGGCGAGGGTTCCAAAGGTTACCACACCGATCAGGCTACAGGCAACGGTAAGGCCAACCATGAGGTAATGTTCTCCGTAGATGGTTTGTTTAGACGGCCACAGGAGAATACGCATGAGACCGATGGTTCCTAAAATAACCCCCAAGGCGATCCCTGCCAAAAACTCCCGAAAAAGTACTCGCCACCAATCCCGTAGTCGGATCTCTTCCAGGGCCATAGCCCGAATCACCAGAGTAGAGGCCTGGGAGCCTGAATTTCCCCCACTGCTGATAATCAGCGGGATGAAAAGAGCCAGTACAACGGCCCGTGCAATTTCCTGCTCATAGTAACTCATGGCCGTAGCGGTCAGCATCTCACCCAGGAAAAGAGCGGAAAGCCAGCCGGCCCGCTTCTTGATCATACGCCAGAACTCAATCCTTAGATAGGGAGCATCCAGGGCCTCCATACCACCGATTTTTTGAATATCTTCTGTGGCCACCTCCTGAACGACGTCTACAATGTCATCCACAGTTACAATCCCCTTCATACGTCCTTCACCATCCACAACCGGAATAGCCATCAGGTCATACTGGGCCAATAAACGACTTACCGCTTCCTGATCCATATCCTCGGGTACAGAGATCACATCGGTGCGCATCACATCCCGAATTTTTTTATTCCCCTGGGCTGAGAAAAGCTCACGAAACGATACGACTCCCAGCAAATGCTGTTGGGCATCCAATACATAAGCATAATAAATGGTCTCAACCCGTTCCCGCGCTTGCTTTCGCAGGTAACTGATGGCCTCATCCACGGTCATATCCGGACGGACTCTGGCATAACGGGGATTCATCAATCCACCGGCTTCATCCTCGGCATAGGCAAGAAGCGCAGACACTTCCTTGCGGGTGGTATCATCGAGAAGGGCAAGAAGGCCCTCTCTTTCCTCGGGAGGGGCTTCTTGAATCACATCCGCTGCATCATCCGGTTCCAGCAATCGCATCCAGGTCCGGCGTTCTGTCGGCTTAAGGGCCAATAAAAGCTCTAACTGTTCTCTGGCCTGCAAACTGAAGAAGAACTCCTCGGCATCTTCCTGAGGCAGCTGTTTAAAAAACTCCACACGATCTACCGTTAAAAGCAGAGGCCATGCTTCCCGAAGCTCATCGGAGGTAAAAGAATCCTCCATTTTATCCTGTTGAAGCTTAGATGACATGATCCGACCTCCACCCCCCGAGACAGGGCAGAGGCTCAACCCATATCGCGGTGGGATTCCTGCAATTTAGAATAAAGGCTTTTCCAGGTACCATACTTCGCAGTAAATTAACCGGCATAAACGGGTAACCCTTACTTATCTTACCGAAATATAAAATCCTTATAGAATAAATTACATTATTTAATAAAATTACTCTATGGTTTGTTGAAGTTCTCGTCCTCGAACTTCCCAGAAAAATTTCTTGTACTTCCCGATCGGTCGACGTATGATAAAGATATTATTTTGTCGGTATCTGTTCCTAGAGTAGGAGGGAAGATATGCCGGAAACAACAAACCCCATCTGGTTACGTTATGGAATGGCTATATCAGTTGTGATTCTGGCTCTGTTGTTAACTTATGGGTTATGGCCACTGATTGAACCAAGCGCCGATCCATTGTTTTTTGCGGCTGTGACCATTAGTAGCTGGTATGGAGGCCTGGGACCGGGATTATGGGCAACCTTTCTATCTGCTTGGATGATCGACTATTTTTTTATGCCTCCAACCCACTCCCTGACTTTTGGATTAGATGATATGCTGGAGCTTAGTGTATTTGTGCTCGTAGCTCTTTTGATCAGTTCCCTTACTGAGACCCGGAGGCGATTAGAGAAAGAGCTTAAACAGCGGGTGGCAGAACTGGCAGAAGCCGATAAACGCAAAAATACCTTTCTGGCCATGCTCGCCCATGAGCTACGCAACCCTCTTACCTCTAGCTTGAATGCTGTTCAAATATTGCGTCTGGAAAATACCCATAACCCAGATCTCAGGTGGCCTGTAGAAGTGGTGGAACGACAGCTTCGGCACATGAACCGATTGGTTGAAGATCTGCTGGATATTTCCCGAATCACCTGTGGGAAAATCGAGTTATGTAAGGAACTTCTGGACCTGACCACGGTTGTCACTCATGCCTTGGATACCAGCCGTCCTTTTATCGAAGCCCGTAAACATAAGGTATCGGTTTCTTTACCTTCAGAACCTTTGTATCTAGAAGCCGATCCTGTTCGGTTGGAGCAGGTTCTGGTCAACCTGTTAAATAATGCCGCCAAATATACAGATCCCGGGGGTCAGATCTGGCTGACGGTTTATCGAGAAGGAGAAAAGGCCGTACTTCGGGTGCGAGATACCGGAATAGGCATTCCTCCAGAGATGGTGGATCGTATTTTTGATCTCTTCACGCAGGTGAATGGCTCTCAAGATCGATTACGGGGAGGTCTGGGAATAGGACTTACGCTGGTACGGAGTCTGGTAGAACTGCACGGTGGAAAGATCTCTGCTTACAGCGCAGGCCCGGGCCAGGGAAGTGAATTTGTTGTCCAACTACCCCTTTTGTCGGTTTCGCCAGAAACCCCCTGGAAAAAATTTCAACCTGCCTCCGGGGGCAAGAACCCTCCCCATCGACGCATCCTGGTGGTAGACGACAATACCGACGCGGCGGTTAGTTTGGGTAAGCTCTTGAAGTTATGGGGCCATGAGGTCCAGATCGCCCAGGATGGCCCAACGGCCATTGAGTTGGCGACCTCTTATCGACCGGAAGTTGTGTTACTGGATATTGATCTACCGGGAATAAACGGCTACGAAGTAGCCCGACGATTTCGACAGGAACCTCAGCTCTCTCAGGTAGTATTGATCGCCTTGACAGGCTATGGACAAAAAGAAGACCCACAACGAGCCCGAGAAGCCGGCTTTGACCATCACTTTACCAAGCCGATAAATCTTAGAGCTCTTCAACGGGCTTTAGAATTTCCAGGATAGTGTCAAACGGGACGTTTAACCTACCGTGCTTTGCTGAGAAAATCTCTTACATAAATGTAGTCACCGAACTGAGAGGCATCATCGTTTGCAGCATTGGCAACCACATTACATATTACGACCTCCTTGCCTGTTGTGGGGGCCATCCATTCCACAGTCCATCTTGCCATATCTGAAGATACCAGAGAAGTTCCGGCCCTGGTATGCTGAGCATATTGAATCTCAGAAGGGGCCTCTTGAACCAACTCCACCCGTTCATCCACGGCTCGTAAGGAGCCTGCCTGCTTTCCTGTTTTAAAGCGAACTGCCAATTGGAAACCGCCTTTACGCATATTCGACCTCTTTAGGCTAACCGTTAATCGATACCGGGTACCGGCGGTATAGGTCTCGGGTAAGCCTTCCAGAGTTAAAGACCCCTCAGGATCATTGAGGGTTTGATCAAAATGACATTGTTGACAGGTCGGTTCGCCAAAGCCTCCGGTGTGAGCCAAGGGAGGATGTTCGGGATAGGCCAGGGTTGTTTTCAGAAGATGGGATAATACCAGGATGACCCCAAAACTACCGGATAAAATAAGCCAGATTAAACGCCTTCCCATTGTTATGAAGGATTAATGAAGTCGGGCTCGTCCGATATAGTTGCTATCCGTTCCAAACCAGACCGTTTGAGAGGGCTTATGGAAGAACATATGACGTACCGATCCCCTTGCATTTTCGATTTCCGTAACACTGAAGAACTGATGGGTCTTTGGGTCGAAGCCTACAAATCGGTTGGGTTGAGGGCCGGTCTCAACGATCCAAATACGATCCTGATCGTCTACAGCCATCCCATAAGGCCTGGAATCAGTTCCTGCCGGCAGCGGCCATTCGTTGAATTTACCGGTAGTCGGATCATACTGCCCTAAAAAACCTTCTGCATAGTCTACATACCAGATCTTATCATCGGAAGTTGCAACGATCCGACGGGGTCGGGCCGATTCACGGGGTAGGGAGATCTCCTGGAGTTTCAAGGTATTGGGATCTACGGTGGCCAGTTTGTTACTCCCAAATTCACAAATCCAGGGACGATTTTTTGAGTCAATGATGATTCCATAGGGCCGTGCCTGGGGAGTTGGGACGGAAATTAGCTGAATCTCACCGGTCTGAGTGGAGAGTTTTCCAACAAAATTTCCTCCCTGGACTGTAAACCAGATATCGCCTTTTTGATCAAAGACCAGGGTATGGGGATCTCGTGCAGCAGGATTGGGCATCGCATATTGGGCAACTTTTCCGGTCTTGGGATCTAATTTTCCGATGTAGGCTTTTAAATTACCTGCGTACCATACATATCCCTTGGCATCCACAATCAAATTGTGCGGACCGGTGCCCGATTCCAGATCATATCGCTTGAATTGAGAGCTCTCTGGATCGAGATAAGCAATGTAATCCCCTGCCTGTCCAACAAACCAAACTCGATTTTGCTGGTCTACATAAGGATCCCGGGGTCGTGTATTCTTCCAGGGGACGGGCCATAGAGTAATGTCTACTTTTCCGGCCTCTAAGGCCCAGACTTCTCCAAACAACGTAAAAAACAGAAAAATTAAACCCGTCAAATAACGCATCCTGTTACCTCCTGATAAGGATATATGGTGAGCGAATTTATCTCGCCGGTAAATAGTGGGATCATACCCTATCCCCACTTCATTTTGAAATTATTCCTGGACGGTAAGGGTATGTTGCTTACGTGCCTTTGCACTCAACTTGAATTTCAATATAAAGTCAGTATTGTAACCAGATCTATGGATATTTTAATCACCCCTTTGATCCCATGTCAACTTTTTTACCGGTTGTGGTGACTATAACAATTTAGAAGGTGGCACTTTTTCTGTCTGAACACCCCTCTGGCCCCCCTGCAGGGGGGAACTTCAGCAGCAGCCACCCCAGGTCGAGGTCGGTCCCCCCCTGCAGGGGGGCCAGAGGGGTGTTTCTTTTTCCACCTACTAAATTGATACGGATACACCGGTTGTAAGTTTACCGGAGTGGGTAAAAGGAAGCCGGGATAATAAAAAAGCTCCTCCCCTCCTGGTGGAGGCAGAGGGGAGAAGCTTCTTGAGGAAGGGCTTGTTGAGAAGGCCATCCCGGGGATGGGTTTTCAATTTAATTAGGTTAATCAGGCATTCAAGGCTTTTTCACCGGTCTCAACCATCACAGGAACCTTTTTAGGAACAATATCGGAAGCCGGTAAGGTAATTTCCAAAACCCCATCTTTATATTTTGCATGGATCTGTTCCGCATCTACTTTTCTCGGAAGGGTAATGGTTCGTTCAAACTTTCCATAGGGAATTTCGCTAAAATAATAATCTTCACTCTTCATCCCTTCCAGGGGTTTACGTTCGCCTTTGAGGATCAGTTGATTTCCCAATACGGATATATCAACTTCTTTCGGATCTATGCCGGGCAATACCGCCCGTACCACCAATTCCTCGCCTTTAACGAAACATTCCATGGCAGGGTACCAGTGACCACTCCGGTAACTCCAGGGACTCAGACCTGTTACAAACCTGCTTCTCACGGTATCACCCCAAATTCTATCAAAGAGATTGTCCAGTTCGTTTTGAATGGTGAAGATTTCATTAAAGGGATTCCACTTGGTTAATCCTAACATCGTCGATACACCTCCTTGGTTAATCTCCTGATCAGAACCCATCCCAGGGATGGCTTTTGGGCTTTCCAAGTTTATATATTAAATTCTCCGGGATGAACTTTCAACTTTGAATAAATGAGTTACCGGATCATTAAAAGAATCATGAAGCCGAGAAATAAGAATATAAAATATTTTCGAGTTTTTTCTTTTAAAATTTTTCACTTACTTTTAAAATTGAGGGGGTGTAAAAAATTTTTGAAGGAAATCTGATATAAAGGCACTAAACTTTTATCTGTGAGTTTCTCTCAAGACTGCCGCCTGGATTTTCTGGAAGTTTCGGAACGATCAACGTTTCAGCGGAATAAAACCGGATCCCAGGGCCTGGTGAGCATTGCCAATTACCACAAAGGCTTTAGGATCCACCGATGCTACAATTCGTTTCATTTCAATAACCTGCGGACGGTATACGGCACACCAGACAATAAAATGGGGTTGATGGGTATAACCCCCGATCACCTGCCAGTGAGTAACCCCCCGATGTAACCCTTCCATCAGGGCTTTGGTTAATTCCTCGGGACGATCCGTGACAATAACCACCGTACGGACGGTACTGGGTCCTTCCAGGGCGAAATCGGAGGCCAATCCATTCAGAAACAGGGTCAAGAGAGCATGTAAGGCAGTTTCCCAGCCAAATACAAATCCTGCAGCCAGGATAATGATCCCGTCGGTATATAGATATATCTGGCTCAGGGGAATCCCGGTCTTCTGCTGGAGGATACGGCCCACGATCCCTGTACCCCCAATCGTCCCCCCTGCCCGATAAATAATCCCTACTCCAATACCGGAAACCAATCCGGCATAGACCGTGCTCAGCAGTATGTCGGTAGTAATGGGATACTGGGTCAGGATCACAGGAAAGAAGGCAATGAATAGATCCGTTGCCATGGAAAAGATAAAAACGGCCAGCATGGTGTAAATCAAGAACTGCCAGCGCCCTAAATAGAAGTAACCCAGGGTCAAGAGAGGAATGTTCATGATTAAATACAGAACGCCTACCGGCCAGCCGGTAAAGTGATTGATGATAATGCCGATTCCGCTGATCCCACCTGCTGCAAGGTTGAAGGGTACCTGAAAAAGGCTATAGCCAAAGGCAGCTATAATGGCTCCAATGGCAATGATAACCGGTTGTCGGATTTTCCTCCAGATATGAGAAAAAGCACGCCGCTTCCTCACCAGTCGTCTAAGGAATTGTTTCATGTTAGGGTTCTCCTCTACAAACAATTTGGTTGGAACGTTAAGATATCTTTTGAAATTTAAAAGCTTTTACTTAAAGCCCTTACTAGGGTCATCTCTGTCCTTCCTGACTCTCATAAACTAGGTCAGCAGGTAAATCTTTCTGCCGGGCGGCTTGTTTAGCCAGTTGATCGCAGCGCTCATTTTCCGAATTACCCGCATGCCCTCGAATCCATACAAACTCAACTTTGTGCTGTTGGCATAATCGGAGCAGTTGCTCCCATAAATCAGAGTTGAGAGCCTTCTCCTCCCTGTTTCTCATCCAACCGTTTGCCTGCCATCGTTTCACCCATCCTTTCGTCATGGCGTTAACCAGGTATTGCGAATCGGTATAAAGGGTTACCTCGCATTGGGTCTTAAGGGCCTGAAGACCGGCGATGGCCGCCATGATTTCCATACGGTTATTCGTTGTCCGTCGAAATCCACCGGACAATTCTTTTCTGTGATCTCCGTTAAGCAAGACCACCCCATAACCTCCCGGACCGGGATTTTTCAGGCATCCCCCATCGGTATACATGATCACCTTCTTAAGCTGGCTCATTCCTCTCCACTCTTACGATGAACAAATAAAACGGTCCTCCTCCTTATCCATGGAAAAGCCTCTCAAAATCTTAGTAAATTCTAGAGTGACTTCCCCGGCTTGTCAATAGCTTTGTCGGGAGGCTATACCCCCATGCTACTTTTCTAATCCCCCGAAGATCGGTTTCCCGCCTATCCCTGCTTAGGGACTATTGGAGGGCCCTATGAAATATAGAAAGGTTCTTCATTTGAAAGCAGCAGGACGGAAGAGGGGCTCTAACTTTCAGGCTCAGGAAAAAGTTATACCAGATTCATGTTGAAATTATCCCTATCTGGTAGGGCACGCTACAACGTGCCCTATGCTTGGGTCGAATTTCACTATAAAGTCGGTATAAGGGGAAATAGCTTGAAGTCTGTTTTATTTCTTCTCTAAAAGTGGAGGAGAAAGGTTTGGAAACGGAAAATTCCCCTTGTCAAAACTTAAAGCGCAGAATATATTAAATTCTGAATCTTGACAAAAGAGTCAGGTATTTTTATTTTTTGTTGTCTCAAGAAACCGACGAACATTTTGAAGCAGACTCAAAAAGTTGAGCCATTTTCATTCAAACAAGGAGTAGAGAGATGATGGTAGCCACCTTAGATAGTAATGTAAAAGCCCCGAGGCCGAATAGAACTGTTGAAGGGAGTCTTCGATCTGGGTCCATACTGAGTCAGATTGGTAATACCCCTTTGATAAAGATTGAAAGTTTAAGCCAGGAGTTAGGAGGGGTAGAGGTTTATGCCAAGGCAGAATGGTTCAATCCGGGTGGTTCTGTCAAGGATCGGGCTGCCTTGATGATGTTACGGGAAGGGGAAAGATCCGGCAGGTTAACCAAGGATAAAATTATTTTGGAGCCGACCTCGGGTAATACCGGTATTGCCCTGGCTATGATTGGCAGTGTAACCGGGTACCGGGTTGAAATTGTCCTTCCTGAGAATGCCAGCGAGGAAAGAAAAAAGATTTTAAGGGCTTACGGGGCTAAAATTCATTTTTCAAGTCCTTTTGAAGGTTCTGATGGGGCTATTCGATTAGCCCGTAAAATTTACTATGAAAATCCTGGTAAGTATTTCATGCCAGATCAGTATAATAATCCTGCCAATGTCAAAGCCCATTATGAAACCACGGGGGTAGAAATCTTCAACCAAACCAAAGGTCGTATTACCCACTTTGTAGCAGCTCTGGGAACCAGTGGAACTCTCATGGGAACGGGAAAGCGACTGCGGGAGTACAATCCCAACATTCAAATCATTGCTGTAGAACCCGGTGAGCCTTTGCATGGGATCGAAGGGTTAAAGCATATGGCTACTTCTATTGTTCCTGGAATTTACGATGAAAAGTTTGCCGACATGAAAATCAACGTGAATACCAATGATGCCTATGAGATGGCCCACAGGATGGCCCGGGAAGAGGGACTTTTAATAGGCCACTCGGCAGGGGCCGCTTTAGTTGGGGTTATGGAGGTAGGTCGGCAGCTTACCCAGGGGGTGATTGTAACTATTTTGCCAGATAGTGGAGAAAGGTATCTCAGTACAGAAGACCGATTATGATATATATTCAGAGATCTAAATTGGAGGAAATTTATCAACATGCCGAAGCAACCTACCCCGAGGAATGTTGTGGTATTATAACAGGTCCTAAGGATCAGGACATCTGGAGGGTTTATCGGATCACAAATATTCAAAATGAGCTGCACCGGAAAGATCCGAATAAATACAAGCGTGACGCCCGAATTGCTTATTATATGGAGCCTCAGGAGATGATGCGGGTTTTTCAACAAGCCGAAGAGCAAAAGGAAGAAATTAAGGGGTTCTATCATTCTCATCCTGAACACGAAGCTTATTTTTCTCAGGAAGATAAATATATGGCTCTCTCCGGAGAGTGGGGAGAACCTATGTATCCTGATGCCTTTCATATGGTCGTTTCGGTTTATGGAGGAAAAGTAAAAAATGCCCGAATTTTTATATGGGATGAAAGGATAAAGGATTTTAAGGAGGAAGCTTTTCAAGTTAAAGATTAAACAGTAAACAAGGGGCAAGAAATAAAATTTCTTGTTTCTTACCTCTTGCTTCTGGTCGTATGAGTTTAACCAAGGATCAACTGCTACAACAGGTAAAAAAGGAAATATCGGAGGTGACACCCCACGAAGTTCATGAGCGACTTCAAAAAGGGGATAAGCTTGTTCTCGTAGATGTGCGAGAAAAGGAAGAGTTTGATGAAGGGGCCATTGAAAATGCGGTATTTATTCCAAGGGGTTTTCTGGAATTAAGGATCGAAAATGCAGTTCCAGATAAGGATACTCCCATCGTCGTTTATTGTGCAGGCGGAGTTCGATCTGCCTTAGCCACCAAAACCTTGAAAGACATGGGCTATAAAAATGTACAATCCATGGTGGGAGGTTTTAATGCCTGGAAAAATGCCCAGTATAAAGTGGTAAAACCAAAGTTCTTAACTCCTGAACAACGGGCCCGTTATAGTCGTCAGATTCTTATTCCAGAAGTTGGAGAAAAAGGACAAATCAAGCTTTTAGAAAGCAAAGTTCTATTAATTGGAGCGGGTGGGCTGGGCTCTCCTGCGGCTTATTATCTGGCTGCAGCCGGTGTAGGAACTCTGGGGATTGTAGATTCAGATGTGGTAGACGAATCGAATTTGCAACGGCAAATCCTGCATAATACCGAGTGGTTAGGTAAGAGCAAAGTAGAATCTGCCCAAGATACGCTCAAAAGACTCAATCCGGGGATTACCGTCATTCCTTATGCCGAGAGGCTTTCGGTGAATAATATTGATATTATTAAGGACTACGATGTGATCATCGACGGAAGTGATAATTTTAAGACCCGATACCTGGTCAATGATGCCTGTGTCTTTTATGGTAAACCCAATATTTATGGGAGTATTTTTCGATTTGAAGGGCAGGCTACGACCTTTATTCCGGGTAAAGGGCCTTGCTATCGATGTCTCTATCCCATACCCACTCCGGCAGAGTTAGCCCCAACCTGAGACGAGGCCGGAGTCCTGGGCGTGTTACCCGGGGTTATTGGTTTGTTACAGGCTACCGATGCCCTCAAACTTCTTCTCGGTATCGGTTCTACCATGATGGGAAAATTAATCCTGTATGATGCCTTGAATATGGAGTTTCGTGAATTGGAGATCCGTCGTGATCCCAATTGCGCGGTTTGCGGAAAAAATCCGGAAATCAAAGAGTTTATAGACTACGATGAATTTGTTGCCACCGGGGCTGTTTGCAGCATGGCCCATGCTTAGAGAGAAGAGAGTATAAGTGTGTGGGCGTGTGGAAGTGCGGGAGTATGGGAGTATGGAAAGTAAAGTATTTATTATATACCTCCATACTTCCACACGCCCACACGTCCATACTCCCATACCAGCAGGGTAGTATGCCTGTTCAGGTACGTATTCCAACCCCTTTACGAAAATTAACAGGAAATAAGGATGAGATACAAGCCTCAGGAGGAAATATCCGGGAGGTTTTTGAGAACCTGGAGAAACAATATCCGGGGATGAAAGAAAAGCTCTACAACCCGGATGGGACCCTTAAACGGTTTGTGAATATTTATATCAATAACCGCGATATTCGGTTTATGGAAGGAGAACATACACCGGTTCATGATGGAGATGAAGTAGCCATTATTCCTGCCATTGCCGGAGGTAAAAGCTAAGTCGTTTAAAGAGATCCTTAACCGGGTCAGAGGAAAAAAGATTCCATCTTTTTTCCTCATTTTTTATGGGTGTTAACGGAAATTCCCAAGTCAGGAATCCTTCCCAGGGTAGTAACTTCCAGCTTAGGGTATCTCTTCCAGAAGCGCCATTGCTTCGTTTAATCGGGTTTATACCCGATTTGATAAGCCATACTCTATTCACTAAGAGTAAAGGTGACCGACCGATTCCTCTTCCGAAAGGTTATACCTGATCGGCGTGGAAATGTGGGAGAAAGGGTCGGGTAGCTCTGCAGAGTCACCTTCCCATCTCCAGGGTGACAGGTTTTCAGGCTAATCAAACTTCTTCCTTAAACTTTTCTGGTGGATTCTTTCTTTTTTTCTTGCAAAATAAATAAGAATGTTATATTTATAGTCACGCTTGATGCTTAACCATGGAAACCCTAGATTTTAAAGGGATTTTCAAGATTCATTTTAAATTCAGGTAAAGAGATTTTAGGTTAAAGGAGATCATTTTATTTTTAGGAAAGGAGGATAGGTCGTTTTGACCAAGGTAGAGATAGCCAATAGAGTTGCCAAAGAAACAGGACTAACAAAAACCAAAGCCAGTGAAGCGGTGGAGTCCCTTTTAACCATCCTCAAGGAGGCTCTTAAAAATGAAGAGCGCCTGGAGTTTAGAGGGTTTGGGGTTTTTAGGGTTCGCAAACGGAAAGCCAGAACAGGCCGTAATCCGCGTACCGGGGAGGAAGCTCCGATTAGCGAGGGTAGAACGATTAAATTTAAGCCAGGAAAGGAATTTAAGGAAGCCATTATCAATCAAGGTGAATAAGAAGAATACGGTTTTATACCTTTAGAGAAGTGTGATTACCATTAACTAAGCTTCGATTCTAAGGCCATGAGTTTTTGACCTAACGTCCCAGAAAAAGGAGGCTTTATGAAAAAATCGGTGCATTTAAGTTTGGTAGGGTGTGTAGTGTTAGGTTTCATCCTGGTAGGGCCATCCCTGAGGCTTGTTCCTTCGACAGGTTTAGAATCTGTCCCGGGTTTGTCAGCAGGACGAATGGGAAACCTATGGAAGGATGGCTTCCAGATAGGATTCCCGGAAGCCCTGGCAGACTGGCAGAGTACCACCCTGAGAGGAAACCCCACCGAGTGGCGGGTCAAAGCCTTTAAAATAGATTTGGTCCGAGATCAAATTGGGATCAGTGGGGACGTTTTGCGGCGAGAGGATACCGGCTGGATTCATATAGGCTCCAATCATTTAGAAGGTGGAGCCATTCGTTATGCGGTTCCGGTTGGAAGACTGGATAAATCGGATATCTTAGAAGTTTGGATCGACGGTTATTCAGAAAGTAGTAACCCCGACGTAGGTCCAACTATTCTCATAGGAGGTCGTAATATTGGTCAGGTAACCCGACGGGTTGGAGATGCCTGGAAACCGAAGGTATTTCAATTTGCCGATGATCTGATCTATGGCGATTTAACAGAGCCGTCTAATCGAAATGAGAGCTGGAGGATTCGCTACCCTTCCAACAAATATCAATCAGATCGAATTAATCGAGATCCTGGAAGTCTTGTGGGTCCGGATGGACGACTTCCCATTGAAATTGCCATGACAGGAAGTGATGCCTTTGTTATTAAGCGGGTAGAGGTAGATGTTTACAAAAATATTACCGGCGGAGACTATGAATATAATCCGGAGATCCACATTGCAGATATTTATCCCAATCCGGCTTATACCGGGGATTTTGTTACCTTACGTTTTAACAAGAGTACGCCGGCGCTCGGGGTGGATCTGTATGTGATAGATCCCGATGGGATTGAGCAATTGAAGGCCAGGAATCCAAATTTAACCGCCGATTCTATCAGTTTTTTAGCTTCAGGAGCTCCTTTCTTTAAATCCGGACTTTATAGGGCTCGGGTGGTCTTCCGTTCCGGTTCTAAAACCATGTCAGATATGGATAGTTTCTACTTTTACCCCCGTCCTGCCCCTTCTTATTCAGAATCTCCACAGGCCTATGCACCACCTCCCTCTGCTCAGTCGTTGGAACCTTCACAGGCCTCTGCGGGGCCTCCAAGGCCGGCTTATGAAGGTCCTCCTCCCTTTGCGGTGCCTCCGCCACCAGTTTATGAAAGACCTCCAGAGACCTTTACAGAACCTCCGGTATCGTCTTACGGGAGATCCCCTCAACCTTTGGTACCGCCTCCTGCTCAACCCTACAGGCAGCCTCCATCCCCTCCGGGAGAACCCCCTGAAATCTATACCGCTCCGCCTTTGCAACCCGATTATGAAGTTCCACCGCCGGGTATGCGGTTAGCCCCTGTACCTAGAGGGAATTATACCATTCAGGTCGCAGCGAACCGAACCCACTATAACGCTGTAAAACTGCAAGATCGATTGAAAAGAAGAGGGTATCCGGCCTATATCTCAGAAATTTATGTCCCTGGACTGGGTCATTTCTTCCGGGTGAGGGTAGGTACCTATCCCGATCGATGGAGTGCAGAGAGAGAAGCCTACAACCTTCGGGTGCAGGAAGGATTAGAAACCTGGATCACGCGGGATGATCCCTACTGGAGGGAAACCCATTGGTCTACTCCTCCAGATTCTAACCCGTTTGAACTGACAAAACCTGTTGGTTATGGGAAGGCAGAATCTTTTTCCGACAGTGGATTTTCTGATCGTAGATCTTCCACCGGAGACAGTCCTTCCCCTCTGACACGGGCAGATCTCAAATCTACCCGTACCTCTACGCAACCCGCAACGAACTCTCCCTCTCCATCAACCCCCTCGATCCCTGAGAAACCATCCAAATCGGATGTTAAGGCGAGTCTAAAATCTATGCCAGCCACTGAGGCCACTCCTAAAACAACCTCTAAAACAGGAGTTACTTCGGCTGCGGCGAAGTCTGGTGAAAATGAGATCGAAGAGACGGTCTGGAATGCTTTGATTAAACGAAGTATTCCGGGTTATTCCTATCAGGTTAAAAATATAAACGTGACCGGTGAGCAGGCAGATGTATTGGTGGTCGAGGAATCCAAAAAGGGAGAATTAAAGAACATCCATTATGCCCTTGAAAAAAAAGCTGGCAAATGGTTCGTTCGATCGGTTGCCAATGATTAATTTTCCAATCGTGAGTGAAGTGAGGGATAAGATAGATGCGGATTTTGATTTTAAGTTTTTTAGTTGTATTCACTGTAAACGATCTGTTCTTTCATTCCGTTGCAGCCCAGACCAGCTCGGTTGCAACCCCATCGAATACCTCCCGTCAGGATCGATTCAAAATTATACCCAATGAACCTTTAACCATCAACGCCGAATCTTTAGAGAAAGATGTTGAAACGGGCCTCTATATTATGGAAGGGGATGTAGATATAAAGTATCGAGATGTCCGATTACGAGCAGATCGGGTCGAACTAAATGAGGAGACGGGAGATATGGTGGCCATTGGAGAGGTGGTCTATTCAGAAGGAAGTGATGTCTTGCGGGCCGAACGACTTGAATTTAACATTAATTCTGAATTGGGGATTGTTTATAAAGGAGATGCCGTAATTCAGCCAGATCAATATATTACCGGTGAGCGGATAGAGAAAATTGGCGAGAAATCCTTTAAAATCGATCGTGGCAGTTTTACGGCCTGTAGTTCTTTTCTTCCTTTTTGGAAGTTTAAAAGCTCCAAGGCCACCATCCATAAAGGAGATTACTTCATAGGCCGAAATATCTTGCTGTTTATCCAGGGTATTCCCATTTTGTTTACCCCTTATCTGATATTTCCTATCAAGGAAGAGCGTCAGACTGGCTTCCTGGTTCCTGATATTGGGTCCAGTCGAAGTAAGGGCTTTCATCTGGGTAATACCTTCTTTTGGGCCATCAATGAAGGCCAGGACCTTTCTTTAACCCACAACTTTTATGATATCCGGGGTCATGAGCTGGAGTTGGATTACCGCTATATTTATAATGAGAATACCCGGGGAAGTTTCCTGGGTCGTGTCATAAGGGATCGGGTAGAGCATTCGGATAGAGGTGATTTACGATTCAGTCATCGTCAGACCCTCCCCCTGGATTTTGAAACCCTGGCTAACGTAAATTTGGTCTCGGATCGAACCTTTCTTCGTGATTTCGATAACAGTCTGGATGAACGGACCCGGCAGAGCCTTACGTCGGATGTTTCTTTCACCAAACGCTTTGGACAAAATAATCTGGTGAGAATTCTTTTTGATCGTCTGGAAAATGTTGTACCGGCAAACGTTGATCCATCCAGTGTCATCCAGCAAACCGATTATCGATTACCCGAGATACGATTCAGTAGTTTTAATCAAAGACTTTTCGATTCCCCGGTCTTTTTTCAGCAAGACACGGTTTTCTCCACCATCCGTCGGGATGTCAATAATAAAACCCAACTGGAGTTCTCCCGGTTAGATATTAATCCTACCATCTCGATACCCCTTAAAACTCTGGGAAGAGCCTTAACTCTGACGCCCAAATTGAATTACCGGGAAACCCTCTATACCGATGACATCGTTACGGCAGCAAACCCGGATAGTAAAAGTAATCCGGTCGATCGAGGTCAGTTTGGCTTCAGTCTGGATTTGAATGGTCCCAGATTTGATAGAATCTTTGACCGGGGTGAGGATAAATCCATTACCAAGATTAAACATTTAATCGAGCCTTCCCTCACCTACAATTTTATTCAAAACACCGATCAAAGCGATTTACCCAGCTTTGACAGCATCGATCGGATCAGTCAACAAAATCAGCTTACCTACGCTTTGACAAATCGGTTGCTGGCCAGAAGAAAAATCAAACCTAAGGAGGAAGAGACCGGAGTTTCAACAACATCTGCAACCCCCTCTTCCACCTCGGATTCCGAATCGAAACCTCAATTTGAAACCAAAGAATTCGTCTCTTTACAACTTTCACAAAGCGTTAACTTTACCCAACCGGATTTTAGATTTTCCAACATCATCGGAACCCTCCAGGTTTTTCCCGGTAGTTCGAATCGACTTCAATTCACGGCGAGCTATGATGTCTATGTCAAGGCCCTGGTTGGATCCGGTGTGGATCTCTACACCAACTACAAGGATAAATTTAATCTGGCCGTGCTATGGCGACGAAATCTGGTAGTAGATCGGGTTGCAAATTCTGTGATAGATGAGACCCAATTCTTAGATCTTCAAGCGGGGGTTAAATTATGGAATACGTTGGGTATCCAGTACCGGACCCGATTCAATATAGAAGATCAGGATCGAGTGGAAGACACGCTGCAACTGGCTTATAATGGTCAATGCTGGAACCTCATTTCTGAATTTACCCAACAGGATATTGCGACCGGTACCATTACCTCAGATCGACGATTTATTGTAACTTTAGAATTTAAACATCTGGGAAGAATTGGATCACTCAGATTTTAAGGAGTGTGGGAGTATGAGGGTGTGGGAGTATGGGGGTATGGGGGTGTGGAAGTGTGGAAGTGTGGGAGATTTACCTATACTCCCATACTCCCACACCCTCATACTTTCTATCCTTCTATGAAAGGTTTAATTCTCAGCGGTGGTAAGGGGACCCGGCTACGACCTATTACCCACACCAGTGCGAAACAGTTGGTTCCTGTAGCCAATAAGCCGGTCCTGTTCTATGGGATAGAGGCTATTCGGGATGCCGGAATCACGGATATCGGTATCGTAGTAGGGGATACAAAAAATGAAATTATAGCAGCGGTGGGAGATGGTTCTAAATGGGGGGTACAGATTACCTATATCGAGCAAGAAGCTCCTTTAGGACTGGCCCATGCAGTTCTTATTTCCGAGAGATTTATTAAGGGCGATTGTTTTGTCATGTATTTAGGAGATAACCTGATTAAAGATGGAATCTCCAGTCTGGTGGATGAATTCAGGAAGAACGGTTCTCGTCCTTCTTTTGGTTCTCAGATTCTTCTGGCCGAGGTCCCCAATCCCCAGCAGTTTGGCGTTGCAGAGTTAGAAAATGGGCGTGTGGTAAGGCTTGTGGAGAAACCTCAACACCCCAAAAGTAATCTGGCCCTTGTGGGGGTTTATATGTTTAACCCCCCTATTTTCGAGGCCGTTAAACAGATCAAACCGAGTTTTCGCAATGAGCTCGAGATTACCGATGCCATTCAATATCTCATCGATAAGGGGTATGAGGTTCATCCCTGTCTGGTTAAAGGTTGGTGGAAGGATACGGGAAAATTAGAAGACCTTCTGGAAGCGAATCGCATCGTTTTAGATACTTTTGAGAGTAAAAATGAAGGTTATATCGATAGTAGCTCTGAAGTTTACGGTAAGGTGGTGATTTCTAAGGGGGCTGAGATTATCAATAGCACGATTCGAGGTCCGGCTATTATTGGAGAGAATTCTAAAATTATTAATTCTTATATAGGGCCTTTTACTTCCATTCATTATAACGTTCTCGTCAAGAACAGTGAAATTGAGCATAGCATTTTGCTGGAAAATAGCACCATTTCCGATATCAATGCCCGCATCGAAGACAGTCTCATAGGTAAGAATGTCGAGGTGCGCAAATCCTCCTCGAAACCCAGGGCTTATAGGTTTATGTTGGGGGACAATAGCTTAGTAGGGGTTTTATAATTTTGTCCAGTGATCGCTGTCTGTGGGACAGGATAACCCTAAATGGAAGTATGGGAGGGGAGTGTGGGGTATGGGGGTATGGGAGTATGGGGGTATTACACTTCCACACTCCCATACCCCCATACCCCACACTCCCCTCCCATCCACTGGGAAGGGAATGGGGGATGGATAAATGAAGAAAATTATCTTAATCTTCCTGGTAGGAATTTTAAGTACCTTAGCAAGCTGCAGTCATATCCCCTTTTTTGATGGCGATGATAACCATGATTCAAAACCTCCCCCGACGCCTCCTCCCAAATACGAAATTCCGAAAGTCTTTGCATTTTACTTTCATTATTTTCGGAATGAGAGTGGTGGATTTGCCCAGTGGTCCTATCCAGGTAAGGATCCAAGACGAATCAAAGGACCTGAAGGCTGGCGCAGGGATATCTGGATAGGAGCTCCAGGGGATTATCCTTACATAGGTCCTTACGACAGTACCGATCCGGAAGTGCTCAGATGGCAAATTCGTGCAGCCAAGGCAGCAGGTCTCGAAGGATTTTTTCTGTATATGAACGATTGGGTAACCGAGCAGAATGTAACCAGCAAGCTCCTGGATGTAGCCTATGAGGAGAATTTCAAGATCGCCTTTGTAGATCATTTTACGGCATTGGGTTCGGTTCGAGGTATTAAAGATGGAAAACCCCAACCCCTCATTTCCCATAAACATGATGCCGTTGAAGAAATAGCAAATCGGATCCGCCGTGAAGGAGTTCATCCCGGTATTTTTGCTCCTCAACCTTCTCGTAGACCTTCTGTTCGAGGTACCACACAGGAGGCTGCCAACCGAATTGCCACCATGCTTAACCTTTGGAAAGGTCATGGGGCCTACCTCC
The DNA here is from genome assembly GCA_035559535.1 of Candidatus Limnocylindrales bacterium. Taxonomy (NCBI): domain Bacteria; kingdom Bacillati; phylum Chloroflexota; class Candidatus Limnocylindria; order Candidatus Limnocylindrales; species Candidatus Limnocylindrales bacterium. The sequence continues at coordinate 697 of DATMBG010000042.1, read as the reverse complement.
GGTTCGGTGGAAGACCGGTCATTGTTATTCCCTACTTTGATGTGGCCTTAACTCCTGCCGTATTTAAAGAACTGGTCGATGGTGTCAAAGCACAGGTTAACGAGCCTATCTATGTGATTGCCATGGTAGCCCAAGTCTATTTCTACTTTATTCCAGATGCCGTATTCGGAAGTCCTATTACCCAGGAATGGGCAAATACCGGAGTCGATTGCTTCACCCACTGGACTCCTAACGGCATGATTACTGCGGAGCAGAGTAAACGAATTCAAGTCGATCAATTCGCCGTGAATGATTCTCGTAAATGGAAGAAAGATGCCATGATTCCTATTATGCCGGGATTTAATGACGATGAATGGCGACCCGGGGATTCTCCGGCTCCAACCAGTCCCCGGGCCGGTGGATTAAACTGGGAAAATCAGATTGCTGCTGCATTGACGGCCCGGCCGGATTATATCGTCATTCAAGCCTGGAATGAATGGCATGAGGGTTCTCAGATTGAGGCTTCCACCTCTTACACTGAGCCTTATCTTTACCTGAAACTTTTAGCTCAAAAACTCGGCATTCCCTTCATAGATCCTCCCTTACCTCCCGCCCGAAGTATCGACCCACTTCGGGTTCCTTTTATTCCAGGAGTATCGTGAAGAAGAATACGTATGGGAGTGTGGGGGTATGGGGGTATGGGAGTATGTAGGGGCGG